>JAJFHI010000402.1 GCA_021775715.1 Hyphomicrobiaceae bacterium
TGTGGCTGAGACTTGGAAGCTTTGCAGAATATTGTTCTGCTGCTGCGGTCCCGCTCAGCGTCAATGCTGCAAGTGCAGCACCGACATAGATAGGAAATTTCATTAATCGGCTCCAACGCAATACTGGGTATGAAAGACACCATCAGGTATACGTGCCGAACTATTCCGTTTGCTTAATGGCAACAGAAATTCACGCGTAATCTACAAAAAAATATCGCGCAATTGATCTAATTTATTTGCACTTTGCAAATAGGTGTTTTGGAAAGCTTCAACCCTGTTTCAGAGTGAAACAAACATGCTCAAAATACGCCGTCGACGGGGCATTTCCAACATAGCCTGACTAGCAAAAGCCAGACGCAAGAAAAGCCAAACAGCTTCCGCTGTCTGGGCCAAATGTCTTAAAGACCGTCGCACAATGTTACATTTACAAAACACAACGACCGCCACGCCCGCGCCCTTACAGACCAAACACAGTGACGGTCGTCGCTGCCCCGCTCGCACGCTAGCGAATAGAAATGCGCGTGTTTTTCTGACCGTAGCGCTTCACTAACCTATACAGCCTCGCTGCATTGCCAGGAGCCAAACGAATACAGCCATGCGACGCCCGCCGGCCGAGACGGCTGATATAATTAGTGCCATGAATGGCATAACCGCCGCGAAAGAAGATAGAATGCGGCATTGGCGAGTTGTTGTACTTGCTCGAGTAATGCATGCGCGCCAACCACTTGGGGCTGTATGTGCCAGAGGGCGTACCGTATCCACGCCGCCCCGTTGACACACGCCACTGATGGCGCAGCTGGCCACGCACATAAACGCGCATCGTTTGTGATCCGCGACTAACCTGAACCCGCACACTTGCGGCTTCCGCCGTGCTTACACTGCTGACAACTGCGCTGGACGCAAAAACTGTCAACCCAAACATTACTGCGATACTTCGAATAAATACTCCCATCCACCCCACTCCTTGTACGCGTGAACACTACTGTTACGACTGAATGAAAAAGTTTCATACCGACCTTGGTCCGACGACCGCAAAATTCATGCAGTCAGTCCACTCAACTTTTCAAATGTACTATGCGCGGTGTAGGCCAGCGTGACAAAAACAATCACAGGCATTCGTCCGAATTTATTGCCGAGTGTGTTGTCTGTGTTTCCTGACAGGCATCAAACTTTCTTGTCTATTCTGGAACAAGAGTTTGTTGCTCTGCACACTATTCATAGTGAAAACTGCTGTGCAAAGTTGGTGGTGAGCTGAGTGACCGCAATGCCGTTACACCCGCATTGGTTTTATTCGTTTGCACGACGGCGGCATTGGATTCAAGAAGTGATCGCTTTAGTTTGCAGCGCTCGCAGCTCTGGCTGATTTGACTTTGTTGTATCCGGCCAAAGCATCGTTGCGCGCCTTCGCGTGGTCAACAATTGGCTTTGGATACGTTTTGCCGAGCATCACGTTGGCTTCTTTGAGAATTTCTGGCGGCGCTGTCCATGGTGCATGGAGGAATTTCTTTGGCAACCGCGCAATCTCCGGCACCCATTTGCGGACATATGCGCCGTCGGGATCGAATTTTTGCCCTTGGGTCACAGGATTGAAAATACGGAAGTACGGCGCAGCATCAGCCCCGGAGCCTGCCACCCACTGCCAGCCAGCGGCATTGCTCGCCAGATCCGCATCCACAAGCGTGTCCCAAAACCACGCCTCCCCATCCCGCCAATCAACCAGCAGATCCTTGATCAGAAACGAGGCCACAATCATGCGCACGCGATTGTGCATCCAGCCCGTACCCCAAAGCTCGCGCATCCCTGCATCAACAATCGGATAGCCGGTCTGTCCGCGCTGCCATGCACCCAGCGCTTTGCTGCTCGCACGCCAGGGAAAATTGGAAAATTCACGCCGAAACGGCGCGTCAGGCAGGCTCGGAAAGTGGAACAACAAATGCGCTGAGAATTCACGCCAGACGAGCTCTTTCAAGAAAGTTTCGTGATCGCGATCGTGAAGGCCTGCATCACGACCTGAAATTGTCGCCTGCCAAACCGTCGCCGGGCTGACCTCACCAAAGTGTAGATGCGGAGACAAACGCGACGTGCCGACAACGTCGGGACGATTGCGTTGGTCCTGGTATCCCACGATTGCGCCTGCGAGAAACGACTTCAGGCGCTTGCGCGCACCCGCCTCACCGGGCGTCCAGGCCTCTTGCAGCCCACCTGACCAGTCCGGAATCGTCGGTAGCAGGTCCAGGTCGGTGAGATTTGCAGACTTCGGCAGTCCCTTCGCTGGTGGCAATGCCTTAGGCTTGGCAATCGGACGACGTTGCGCCCCACCCGTAGATACTGACCGCCAAAACGGCGTAAAGACCTTATAGGAACCTCCAGACAGCGTCGCCACATCCTCGGGCTCTTTCAGCAACGTCCCGACAAAGCGGCGCAACTCGGTGCCATTCGTTTGCAACGCTGAATGCAGCTCCTTTTCCAGCGCCGCGGACCACGGCTCATACATGCGCGACGTGAAGACTGCCGAAGCCTCTACCGTTTTGCAGAACGCTGGCAGCACCTCGCGAGCCTCTCCCTGCAAGACCACAAGCGGCGTACCGAGGTCAGCCAAATCCCGAGACAATGCCGTAAGGCTGTGATGAAGCCACCAGCGCGAGGCGGGCCCCATTGCCCAGGGCTCAGCGGACGTATCATCAAAAATATAAAGCGGGATAACAGCGTCGCCCTCGGCAGCAGCTTTCGCTAGTGCTGGATGATCATACACACGCAGGTCCTGGCGAAACCAAACGATGATGGTATTTCGGGCCATGCCCAAAGTTTCTCCTCTAGCAAACACCAAGCTCGTGCCCATAATGAACGGGCCACGTGTTTCGGTGGTTCACATCAGACGTACATTTGCTGTGGAGAAAAGACTGAGCAATTCCCAACCGACCGAGACGTCATCGGGAGGACGCAAACCGGCAGCGTTAGTTGGAGAACAGCAACTGGAATATTGTCTTCGACTTTCTACGCCGCCGTTTACGTCGGGTGGATTTGCGTGTTCCAGCACGGGGACCTTGTGCCCAAGGCTCCCACACACCTTCCGCATTGCGACGATAGTCACCGCGACGGCCACGGCCCGCAACCGCAGGATTGCGCCCATTGCGCACTCGAAATTCGTCCATCACACCATCAACGCTTGCAACCGATATGGCGCCGTTGCTCCAGGTCCATTTTGCGCGCTTGCTACCTGTGCGTGTTGGCTGAACCGCAACCACGGTCGCCTGCCACAAATCGACAATGGCCGTTGCCTCCGTTGGCACCGGCTTGTTATTTTTGTCCGGCACGGTGCCAGTTGAAAAGCGCAGAGTTCCAATACCTTTAAACGGCTTGTCGCGTAGCGCCCATTGCAGCAACTTCGGCTGCCCCTTGCCGTTCATCTCCAACGGCACCCGGATGCGGCGATATTTTTTTGACGTCGCGTAGTAACGGCCAGCCCGCGTAACTACCACCCAGTCCTCGATACCAAGTCCTGCAACGGGTGTGTCAACGGTTACCTCATCAGAGATACCAAGACGTTGCAGCGCCAGTGATGCGCGGCGGTAAGAAGGGTCTATGCCCGCAGCCTCACGAAAGTCAGCGATGGCTTCTTCGCGATTGCCTGCGATCAGAACCACTTCGCCCTTGGCCCAGATGACTTCAGGTGATTTGTCGTCAAGCTTCAACGCCGTTTCAATATCGCGTGCACCAACTTCCGCCTGATCACCCTGAGCGTAGGCAAAACCACGATAGGCAAACGCAATCGCGGAACGCGGATTGAGTTCAACGGCGCGGTTGAGGTCTTCGAGAGCAGCCTCAGTCTCAAGTGTCAGCGCATAAGTCAGACCGCGTGCCTCATAAGCACTGGCTGAGTTTGGCGCAAGCTCAACACCCTTATTGAAATCGGCCAACGCCACCGATGTATTCTCGGTCGCCAGATTCGCATGACCGCGCAGTACGTAAAGTTCCGAGTTATTGGCATCGAACGCAATTGCACGCGACAGATCTTCGATGGCTTCTGAATAGTGCGCCACATCCAGTTTGGCTTCAGCACGATTGCGATAGCCGTCGGCAAACCGGGCGTCCGCCTTCACAGCGCGCGAAAAATCGCGGATCGCGGCATGCGGTTGGTTGAGCGCCAGGTGTGCACGGCCACGCCCTGATAAAGGCGCAGGTGTCGACGGCATCAGGCGAATGGCCTGCGTGTAATCGTTGATAGCGGCGCGGCCATTTCTAAGGCGCACATAGGCCGCAGCCCGGTTGTTGTAGGCTTCGGCATAACCTGGGGCGAGAACAATGGCGCGATTGAAATCCTTGACGGCCTCATGCGGCAGATTGAGATCAAGCAACAGATTGCCGCGGTTGTTGTAAACGACGGCATATTCAGGGAACAACTGCACAGCCTGGTTGTAATCCTGGATCGCCAGTTCCATTTTGCGCATGCGCACCAAAGCTACCGCACGATCGTTCAATATCGTCGCGCGTCTGTCTTTGTCGAGGTTGGTATCACCCAATGCCGCGGTATAAGCATTCACGGCAACCTGCAGATCACCACGCAACAACGCGGCTGCAGCTTCCTGGGTCTTGACACGGGCAGCGGCGCCAATGGCAAATGCTGCCGACGGATGCAGGAGCGCGCACGCCAGAACGCAGACAACACTTAAAACAGCCGACATCATACCAGCGCGCCGCAAGTGCTGTGCAATCAATGAGGCAAACACTTTTGTCATCGCCTGAACCGTCATGCCGTCTTAGATCCCTTCACCCACGCTCAATTTTGAATCGATATTGCAATCCCAATAGGTTGTGTTGAGGCTGCAGACTATCATACGCATCGCGCGCTACGCAGTGTGGACGAGCCACACTCAGATCACGATCCGACGACAAGATCATTTGACGCTATTCTCAACTCAAACTCAACCACTTACCATTGTCGCCATGAACCTATGGATTCGCATGCTTTGCTACTTTGTGACGTTGCCGTGGCGGCGGCGTCTGCGATTGCCTGAAGATGCGTCGGAACTGCAATTCCGCGTGCTGCCGACAGATCTTGATATTAGCTTGCATATGAACAATGGCCGCTATCTGACGCTGATGGATCTTGGACGACTCGATATCCTGTGTGCGGGCGGTTTGTGGCGGATTATGTTGCGTGATCGCCTAACCCCGATTGCGAGCGCGATTGTGATCCGTTATCGCCGCGAACTCCGGCTTTTCAACCGTGTATCCCTGCATTCGAAGCTGGTTGCGTGGGACGAGAAGACGGTCGTCATTGAACAAACATTTCTCCTGGAATCCGGTCCGCACCAAGGCCAGGTCGCGGCACAAGCCCTTTTCAAGGGCGGCCTCTATGATCGTCGCAAACGAGCCTTCGCGCCTATTCGCACGCTCATGGATGCAATCGGCGTTGATGCGCATAGCCCGGAGCCGTCACCGGAAATCGCAGCGTTCCTCGCAACTGACACCGCCTTCAAGCAAACCGATCGCAAACGGGTTTAATCCGCAAACAAAATTCGCGCAAACGTCTTGAGCACCTGTGGTAACAGCTCCGGCAAATCCTCTGCTATGAGACCTGGACCGAATTCGGTAGCCGCCTCACCGTGCAGCCAGACGCCGGCTGATGCAGCCTGCCAGGCCCCCATATGTTGTGCCATCAAGCCCGTTATGATGCCCGCCAAAACGTCACCTGATCCGGCCGTCGCGAGCCATGGCTGTGCGTTGTTATTGATGGCTGCTCGTCCGTCGGGGGCTGCGATCACAGTGTCCGGCCCTTTGAGCACAACAACCGCCCCACAAACCCGTGCAGCCTCACGCGCGCGCTCAAGCTTGCTGTCAGAAGGCGCGCTTTGGTTGCTGCCAAACAACCGGCCAAATTCGCCATCGTGCGGTGTCATTACGGTTGCCGCCTGACCACCGCGCAGCTTAATCATCTGAAATACTGCATCAGGCTCGTCTGCAAAAGACGTCAGAGCATCGGCGTCGAGCACAACTGCAGCCTGCCCGGCTAGCACATGCGAAACCATTTGGCGCGTGTCTGCGCCGACCCCACAGCCCGGGCCGATCAATATTGCGTTTCTTCGTGGGTCAGAGATCACATCGCGAAGTCCGTCAGGTCGCTCAAAACCTTCAAGCATGATCGCCGTCAAGTGCATGGCATTGACGAGGACAGCCGATCGCGGACTTGCAACCGTGACCAGCCCGCTTCCCGCGCGCAGGGCAGCCTGCGCAGCAAGGCGCGCCGCACCTGTTGCATGCGATCGTCCTGAAACGACAACAGCATGCCCACGGGTATACTTGTGTGCCATTGTTGCAGGGTTGGGAAACACATCTGCCCAAAGCTCCGGCGCATTGACAAACGTTTTTGGGGGTGAACTTTCGAGAACCGCATCGGGAATAGAGATATCAGCCAGCGTAACGCGCCCACATAATCGACGGCCGGGAAAGAGAAGGTGGCCGGGTTTCAATCGAAAAAACGTGACTGTATTTTCAGCTTGAATTGCATCGACCAGCGCCTGCCCCGTGGTGCCATTGACGCCGCTTGGAACATCAACACTCAACACCGGCGCAACATGTGCATTGACAGCTCGAACAAGCGTTGCCGTGTCATTGTCAAAGTCGCGCGAGAGCCCAGCACCGAAGATCGCGTCAATTACGAGATCGGCCGTTTGGAAAGCAGACGCGTCGAGGAACGCGTGATCACAATCGGAAACTTCACCGGTCCAACGTGCTCCCATCGCCGCGGCATCCCCTGTGAGATGCGCCGGCCGCACAAGGCTGGCCAATGCCACGTCGTAGCCGCGCTCTTTGAGAAGTCTGGCGGCTACAAAGCCGTCGCCGCCATTGTTGCCCGGCCCACAGATAACGACGATGCGCGCGCCACCAGACACCATCGTTTCGGCGCTGTCGGCAACCGCACGCCCGGCATTTTCCATCAATGTCAGGCTGGGGACGCCAAATATCGAGACAGCGGCTTTGTCGACCGAAGCCATCTCGGCATTGGTCAAAATCTCAAGCCTGTGGCTCATGGTCCGCATGCTACTCATTTAGCGAAGGTGAATGACCCCGGAGAATTAGCACACCGCAATCCTGTCCACAGCAGCATAAAGAAAGGAACGCTGGGCGCTTACTTCTCAAGGAGCCACCGCAATCCCCAACTTGCGACCGAAGACAAATAAACTGAAAAACTGCCAAATTAATAACCAGCAACTGCTCAAATTTTGATCTTAGTGATTATTTTTTATGCAATAAACTTTTCAGAGACCGCCGCATTTTCAACCTGCTTGAATTTAAGCCATTGAAAAGTCCGGTGTTAATGGCACGGCTGCCACTTGGCATGGCGCGTGCTAGCCAACACGCCAAACGGCCCCACTGCCTTGGCCGTCGCAATAAGGGTCGGAGGCCCGCAATCCAACATGAAGAAAATCGAGGCGATTATAAAGCCCTTCAAACTGGATGAAGTGAAGGAGGCGCTTCAGGATATCGGATTACAGGGAATCACGGTGATCGAGGCAAAGGGTTTTGGCCGCCAAAAAGGACACACAGAACTCTACCGTGGTGCCGAATATGTCGTTGACTTCCTGCCAAAGGTGAAAGTTGAAGTTGTTCTTCCCGATGAGATGGCCGAAAAGGCCCTTGAAGCCATCCAGGCGGCGGCTCAAACCGGTCGGATCGGAGACGGAAAGATTTTCATTTCGACAATTGACGAAGTGATCCGCATCCGAACTGGAGAAACTGGAAACGAAGCCGTCTAGTCTTCCGGGAGCGCTTGCCGCTGCAAACGGCCCCACCACCGCGTACCAAAAAAAGAGCAACAGACGCTCTACTACTGTTCACCGCTCGTAATAAGGGAGCTCTCATGAAAAGCCCAAGTGATGTCGTCCAGTTTATGAAAGACAAGGACGTCAAGTTTGTCGACCTGCGTTTCACAGACACCAAAGGCAAAATGCAACACGTGACGGCCGATGCCGGTTGTGTGGATGAATCGTTGTTTGCCGACGGCTACGCTTTCGACGGTTCGTCGATTGCCGGATGGAAGAGCATCGAAGCGTCCGACATGATGCTGATGGCCGACCCCGCATCTGCCCACATTGATCCCTTCTTCGCGCAGACAACCCTCGCAATGTTCTGCGATGTGCTTGAGCCGACAACGGGTGCCGCCTACGAGCGCGACCCACGTTCGATCGCAAAAAAAGCAGAAGCCTACATGGCGTCTTTGGGTGTCGGCGACCAGGTCTACTTCGGCCCGGAAGCTGAGTTCTTCCTGTTTGACGATGTACGCTTCAACTCCGACCCTTACAACACCGGTTTCCGCCTCGATTCCAGCGAGCTGCCATCGAACACCGGAACCGAATATGAAATGGGCAACCTCGGCCACCGTCCACGCACCAAAGGCGGCTACTTCCCAGTGCCACCTATCGACAGCGCGCAAGACATTCGCTCTGAGATGCTGTC
>JAJFHI010000403.1 GCA_021775715.1 Hyphomicrobiaceae bacterium
GTGCACGTCGACGGTGTTGCAACACGCTCCTGCCTTATGACGGTTGGGGAGGTTGCAGGAAAGTCCGTGACAACGATCGAGGGACTTTCAAACGATGGCAACCATCCTGTTCAGGTCGCTTGGCGAGATGAGAACGTTCCGCAATGTGGGTTTTGTCAAGCCGGGCAAATTATGCAGGCGGCAAGTCTGTTGAAGGAAAAACCCAACCTGACTGATCAAGAAATTCTAGACGGAATGTCTGGAAACATTTGTCGTTGTGGTTGCTATCAACGAATTACCGCGGCTGTTCGTCGTGCTGCTACCGGGAGTTAATCGCATGTTGCATCATTTGGACAAAGCTATTGGAAATGCCTCGGCCGCAGATAATTCAAGCACTGAGGTTTCAAACGTAATTCTAGAGAAACTTTCACGCCGCGGCTTCATGCAAGGAACGAGCGCTGCATTTGCTCTCGGGGCTTTCACTGCTCCAGCTGAAGCATTTATTCGCTATCCGACCGGTGGCGAAACGATGGCTCAGGGTCTGAAGTATGATCCACTAATTTTCGTTCAGTTAGGTACCGATGGGATCGTTACCATTATCGCGCATCGTTCCGAGATGGGAACCGGTGCGAGGACGTCCTTGCCAATGGTGCTCGCTGATGAAATGGGTGCCGATTGGAAGCAGGTGAAGCTCGTACAGGCCGAGGGCGATGAGCACAAGTATGGAAACCAGGACACGGATGGGTCTCGCTCGATGCGACACCACATTCAAAGTATGCGCCAAATGGGTGCATCGGTCCGTCATATGTTGGTCGCCGCAGCAGCAAAGCAGTGGGGTGTTGACCCATCCAAGGTGAAGGTCGGTGTCCACACGGTCTCAAGTGGAAATAAAAAGGCCAGTTTTGGTGAGTTAGCCAAGACTGCAATGACCCAGACCGTTCCTAAGTTTGAAGATCTAACCTTCAAGAAAGAATCTGAGTTTCGTTATATCGGCAAAGGCAATGTCGGCATTTATGATTTGCATGACATTACAACCGGTAAAGCTGTTTACGGTGCTGATGTTGTCATTCCAGGTATGAAGTATGCCGCGATTGCACGTCCTGCAGTGGTTGGCGCTTCGCCAAAGAAATATGATGATAGTGCTGCTCGCGCTGTGGCAGGCGTTGAATCCGTTTGGGGACTGCCGATATCGATTATGCCGGCCAAGTTTGCACCGCTGGGTGGTATCGCTGTCATTGCATCGAACACGGACGCTGCGATTAAAGGACGAGACGCCCTCAAAATCGAATGGGGTGACAGTCCGCATTCCAAGTATGACAGCGAAGCTTTCAAAGCTGAGATGTACAAGACTGCCAAAGAGCCTGGTAAAGTTCTCCGTAGCGAGGGAGATTACGAAAAGGCCGCAAAAGCTGCCGACAAAGTGTTCTCGCGCTCGTACTACCAAGCGCATATGGCTCATGCCTCAATGGAGCCACCCGTCGCAGTTGCCAATGTCAAAGATGGCAAGGCTGAGATTTGGGCACCAGTTCAGTCTCCGTATGGCGCGCGCCAGGACATTGCCAAGGCGCTCAACATGGATGAAGCCAATGTCCGTGTGAATGTAACGCTTTTGGGTGGTGCCTTTGGGCGCAAGTCAAAATGTGACTTTGCAATTGAAGCGGCGCTCCTCAGCCAAAAGATTGGTGCACCGGTCAAAGTTCAATGGACAAGAGAGGATGACGTTCGCCACTCATTCTATCACACAACGTCTGTGGAACGGATAGAAGTCGCGTTGGACAAAAAGGGCGCTGTTACCGGTTGGCGTCATAACTCTGTTGCACCGTCAATCTTGTCGACTTTCGCGCCAGACAGCGGACACCAATTCTTCATCGAGTCTGGTATGGGACATGTCGACATCCCCGTGGAAGCTCCCAACATGATTGTCGAGAACGGGAAGGCATTGGCGCATACTCGTATAGGCTGGTTCCGGTCCGTTTCGAATATACCTCGCGCTTTCGCAGCACAGTCATTCATGGCAGAGCTGGCACATGAACTCGGGCGAGATGAAAAAGAAGTTATGCTGGAGTTGATCGGATCCGATCGCACGCTCAAACCAACGGCTCAGGGCTTTCCGAAGGACTTTTGGGACTACGGCGAAGTCTACAAAGAATACCCCATTGATACGGGTCGATTGAAAAATGTGTTGAACCTCGCTGCTGATAAAGCAGGTTGGGGTAAGAAACTTCCGGCCGGTCAAGGAATGGGTTTAGCGGCTCATCGTTCGTTTGTTACCTATACCGCTGCTGCAGCTCGCGTCGAGATCGTCAAGGGTCAAATCCGCGTTCCGGAGATCCACGTCGCCATTGACTGTGGATTTGCAGCAAACCCTGAACGTATTCGTTCTCAGATTGAGGGTGCATGCGTGCAGGGTATGACGCTGGCTATGCACAGTGGAATATCCTTCAAGGACGGTGCAGTGGTCGAATCCAACTTCCACGATTACAAAGTGGTGCGGGCGGATAACTATCCTGAAAAAGTCCACGTCCATATTGTTGAGCATCCGTTTTCGGTTCACGCTGCCGGTGCAGGCGAACCTGGTTTGCCTCCAATCGCTCCAGCTATTGCAAACGCTATATTCAATGCGACGGGTAAGCGATTGCGTGAAATGCCCTTCGGAGACACGATCGATACCTAATCGGAATGTCGGCGTCAGGTCTTAATCACTGCTCTGACGGAATAGTCTTTGAAGTTTTCAGAAATCCTCCCAGGACTGGCTGAGGGCGGGAGTAGCAGGTGAAGATCACTGGAAGGATTTCCACCTGCCTTCTGCCCTCAAGATTTGATGGAGTGCGGCCCAATTCTCTGAATTTCTAAAAGCGCCACGGCTTCAGCGGTGTGCCCGCGGACACACTTGCGAACGCCACCATTCTATGATTTCTAGTGGAGTCGAATCATGGTTGATTAGTTCAACCAGTGAGTGTTGCGGGTTCTGTTTGGTTTGCGGCAATTCATTCGTTTTGAAGCGTGAATATCTGAGAGACAGACTGCGGATTGGGCCAGAACGAGCAATGTTGCGACATGCAACGAATGTTCGGGGCTCACGTCGTCATTCAATCTTTTATTTGTACGGTCTTTGGAACCGCAGGTTAATTTTCAGCAGTCGTGGGTGATTTTCCGTTGTTGGATGTTGGTTGGTTTGCCGATAGTCATACGGACACCAGTTTGGAAGATTGAAGTGGCGTCGTGCAAAAGAAGTCAAAATTAAAGATCGTTGAGATATCTGACCAAAACGCGAAAGCTGTGTTTGACCCGATCAATCATGGCTCCGTTGTTGATGACGTCGTTGATCAGGTAGAAACGATGATCGTTTCGGGCATCCTGAAGGAAGGTCGCAAGCTGCCTCCCGAACGTGAAATGGCTGATGTTCTACAAGTTTCTCGACCAAAATTGCGTGAGGCACTTAAGCGTCTCGAAGCGAATGACCTAATTGTTGTTCGGCACGGAGGTGGGACATTCGTTGGGCCATTGGTCGGAAAGGCGATGTCTCCTGCTCTGACCAATCTATATGCCCGTCATCAAGGAGCCTTTTTCGACTATCTTGAATATCGCCGCGAGCAGGAAGGATTTGCTGCGAGTCTTGCCGCCGAGCGGGCGACGGATATTGATTGTGAGATTATCGCAGATATATTGGTCGAAATGGATCGTGCGCATGAGGCGGATGATCGGAAAGCGGCACAGAAAGCTGATATCAACTTTCACACTGCGATTGTCGATTCCAGTCACAACACGACATTGATCCATATGATGGCATCAATCTACGACCTGACGCAGAAGGCGATATTTTATAATCGCGTTTATTTGCACTCGACTGAGAATTCTGCCGAAATGCTATTGAAGCAACATCACAGAATTGCGCAGGCAATTTTCGACCGTAGTCCTAAAGAAGCAAAAAAAGCCGCATATGATCACTTGGATTACGTCGAAAGTTCATTCCGTCGCGGATTAGAAATTCAAAAGCGAAAGAAGACGTCGTCCAAAATGCGGGTTATGAGCAAAGGCGCATAGCAGCGATCTACCCCGCGCATTGAACACGGATTACGTGGCGTCTTTTGTGTCCAAATCGTCAACCAAAAACAGATGAACCGCTAGCGCGCCATGAGCGCCTAACTCCAGCGACTGCTCTATGTCAGCAGTACGCGATGGTCCGGTTATAAGATTGACGGTCCGTGGTGTGTGGCCAGACGCTCTCCAGCGGCTCCACATCCCTTCAAACCCAGCTTCGATTTCCGAAGATTTCAAAGCGACAAAATGCGTTTCACCTAGAAAATTAAGTGTCACCGGATTTTTCGCTCCAGACAGTAGCATCAGCGTTCCAGTTTCTGAGCTCGCGCAAAAAGCGCGCGTTAATGTTGCTGGCTCGACAAGGCGGCCTGGTCCAACGCTGACGTCCATATTCGACCAATCAAGTGTGGAAAAATCTGGTTCTGGCCCCATTCGCACGCTTTGGCCAATATTTCTTTCACGCAGCTGCTGGGACAACATCGCTGGGAGTTCGTCGAAACTTTTGAGCTTTGAATAGGTTCCATGCATCTGTTCGAAATTGTTCAAAAACTGAGTTGTGCGTTCAGAGCCATTACGACGTGCGATGGCCGGAATAGGGGCATGGGTTGTCTTTATCCAATCAGATTTGGTCACATCACGCGCAGCTGAACCTCCCAAACCATGTCTGACGTTTTGTAGAATTCGATCACGCGCACTCATGTCTATTTCCTGTTCTTCGCCCATTGGCTCTGGAATGTCGTGGCTTCCGGGGCCGGCATGTCACGATAGCGCGTCCATGCGCTTGCAAATGGCAAATAGGAAAATCGACCCTTGCCTCTCGCGCTCATATGCATGACCCGGTTCGCCCAGCGAGTACAGAAATGATAGAGCTTGGGACGCTCTGCGAAAAACGCCCAGAAACGCAAGCCATAGCGCATAGCGGCTGGCGTTAAATGCTGCTCGAATTCGCGTTCGCGCCAGTGACGCATCATCTTTGGAAGTGGGATACGCATCGGACAAACAGCTTCGCAACGACCGCAAAATGTTGAAGCATTTGGGAGGTGCTTGTTGTCTTCCACTCCGCTCAGAGCTGGCGTCAATACTGCCCCGATCGGACCGGGATAAACCGAACCGTAGGCGTGTCCACCGACTGCCTGATATACGGGACAGTGGTTCATGCATGCCCCACATCGGATACAGCGCAGTACGTCTTGAAAATCACTGCCGAGCATCTTTGAACGACCGTTGTCGATCAGAACTACATGATACTCTTCAGGGCCGTCAGGGTCGCTGGCACGTCGTGGCCCGCTTGAGAATGTCGTGTATGCGGTGATGGGCTGTCCCGTTGCTGAGCGGGCCAGCAGCCGTAAAACCGTCGATGCGTCGTCGAGTGTTGGCACGACTTTTTCTAAGCTTGCGATGACGATGTGAACGCGCGCCAAGGATTGCGTGAGGTCACCATTGCCTTCATTTGTGACGATCACCGACTGACCGGTCTCGGCGATCAACATATTTGCTCCGGTTATTCCAACGTCAGCGAGAAAGTATTTTTCCCGCAGTACGTGGCGCGCTTCTCGCACAAGACTTGAACTGTCTACAAAGGAGCGGTCGGGGTCGAGGTGGGAATGTGCGATACGAAAATCTTGTTCGATTTGTTTTTTGTTAACATGCACCGCGGGTGCAATAATGTGGCTGGGCGTTTCATTACGCAACTGGATGATGTATTCGCCGAGGTCGGTCTCAACAACCTCGTAACCGTTTTCTTCCAAAGCCTTGTTTAGCTCAATTTCTTCCGCCACCATCGATTTGCCCTTACTGACAATCTTGGCATTGGTGTCAGCGCAAATATCAAGCACAATTTGTTGGGCGTCTTTTGCGTTTTCTGCCCAATGAACATGTCCACCTGCATTTTTTGCCGCTTGCTCGAACTCTTCCAGGTAAAGGTCGAGATGTTGAAGGGTATGATTTTTCATATAGCGAGCGGCGTCGCGTAGGGAATCGAATTCAGGAAGATTAGCGCGCGCTGTTGCGCGGCTGTCGACGAATCCACCACTGACTTGGCGGAGTGTGCCTTGTAAGGTTTCGTTCTTTAACGCCTGGTCGACATTTTTGGGGAAGTTTTTGGCAGCCGGATGTTGGATCATTTTTGATCTCCAATCCCTGGAGCTTCAGTCAAACCTGCCAAGACCTCCGCCACGTGTCTGACTTCGACATTCTTTCCTTCGCGTGCAAGTTTTCCTTTTATATTCATCAAACAGCCTAAGTCACCCGCCACGAGCAATGGCGCGTGCGTGGTTTCGACATTGCGGGATTTGTTGCCGACCATAACATTCGAAATATCTGAATATTTTACACAGAATGTGCCGCCGAATCCGCAGCAGACTTCTGCATCTTTCATTTCTAGCAAACGCAGACCGTCAACACTTTCCAGCAATTGACGCGGTTGGTCCTTGATACCGAGGCTGCGCAATCCAGAACAACTATCGTGATAGGTGGCGTCACCGGGAAATTCCGCTTTAACGCGTGTTACATTCAGAACATCGGTGAGAAAAGAAACCAATTCATAAGTTTTTGTGGACAATGCAACAGCACGTGCGGACCAATCCGCATCGTCAGCAAACATCTCTGGATAATCTTTTTTGAGCGTCGCTGCACATGAGCCCGAGGGCGCAACGACATAGTCGTATGTCTCAAAGGTTTCGATAATTTTGCGTGCGAGGGATTGAGCAGCGGAACGATCACCCGAATTCCATGCCGGCTGACCACAACATGTTTGTGCCGCCGGTACGTCAACAGTGCAGCCGGCATCCTGCAAAAGCTTTACAGCCGCCCAGCCGATAGATGGGCGGAAAAAATCCACTAGGCAAGTTACAAACAGACCGACATTTTTGGTGTCCTGTTGATCTTTCTCAGTTTCCGGCACGGCCAATTCCTATTGGTTCATAATCTTTACCAAAAATACCTTGATGTTCGGCCCGGCGCAATCAGATTGTGAAAAGAGCATTCTTCGGTGGGAGCAGGGCGAAGCATCCTGACCTAACAGGCTTTTGGCGTTCTGCTTATCAAGATCTTGGCGAAACGTTTATCGCCTAGTCGGTGTATTCAATTAAAATATCCTTGGCGTCGACAATAGCGCCGACTTGGACATGGACGGTAGCGACCTTACCAGCTCTGTCTGCATGAAGTGCTGTTTCCATTTTCATAGCTTCGATCGTTAATAGCAGGTCACCGACTTTGACGTCCTGACCTGCTTCAACCACGAGGTTGGCAATCAAACCGGGCATCGGCGCGCCAACCTGAGTACTATTGCCCTCTTCAGCCTTCGGCCGCTTGGCCGTTTCAGCCGTGATTGATCGGTCGGGCACTCGAATCGTCCGTGGTTGGCCGTTCAGCTCAAAGAAGACCCGGACATCTCCGTTCTCGTTGGGCTCCCCAATGGCCAGTAGACGAATTTCCAGAGTTTTTCCGGGATCAATCTCAACCGTGATTTCTTCGCCCAACTGCATGCCAAAGAAGAACGTTAAAGTCGGGAGTGTTCGCACCGGGCCATAAATATTATGGCGGCTCATGTAGTCGAGAAAGACTTTGGGATAAATCAAATATCCACAAAGGTCTTCATCATCGATCGTTTGACCGTCGAGTTCCTTCGACAGATCCTCGCGAACACGCTCCAAATCGACTTCGGGTAGGCTCTCACCTGGACGCCCTGTAAACGGGACTTCGTCTTTGAGCACCTTTTTTTGCAGCGCCAGAGGCCAGCCACCTGGAGGTTGTCCAAGGTCGCCCCGCATCATATCAACGACAGATTCCGGAAAGGAAATATCGCGGTCGGGGTCTTCGACATCTTCACGTGTCAGGTCCTGAGTGACCATCATAAGGGCCATGTCGCCGACGACTTTCGACGATGGCGTGACCTTAACGATGTCGCCAAACATCTGGTTCACGTCTGCGTAGGTTTTGGCAATATTGGCCCACTTGTCAGCGATACCGAGACTTGCGGCCTGCGCTTTCAGGTTTGTGAATTGCCCACCTGGCATTTCATGCAAATACACTTCGGAGGCTGGAGCACCAAGGCCGTCATCAAACATGAAATATCGATTGCGTACCTGTTCCCAGTAATCGGAAATATCGCGAACGGCATCGATATCGAAGGTGGTATCGCGCTCAGTGTGTTTTAATGCTTCGACGATTGAGCCAAGGCATGGTTGCGATGTGCCACCGGAAAACGCATCCATAGCAAGGTCCACGGCATCAACGCCCGCCTCACTCGCAGCCAATACTGTGGCTGCTGAAATACCGCTGGTGTCGTGGGTGTGGAAGTGGACTGGTAGTCCCGTTTCTTCTTTTAAAGCGGCAATTAGAACGCTCGCTGAAGCTGGCTTGAGCAGACCCGCCATATCTTTGAGGCCGAGGATGTGGATGCCGCTGGCCTGTAATTCTTTCGCCATTTTGACATAGTACTTGAGGTCGTAATTCGAGCGTGCCGGGTCGAGAATATCGCCAGTATAACAAATTGTACCTTCGCAAATTTTGCCCGTTTCGAGAACA
>JAJFHI010000404.1 GCA_021775715.1 Hyphomicrobiaceae bacterium
AAAGCCCAATCGCTAGTCAGCTTTCCTATCCGCGTACTCGCGTGGCAGCGGCAGTCCGGTAATTTCGCTACGGAACTTCTGGATGAAGGCGCTGCCGAAATCCTTAAAGCCGTTCGCCGTCACGACGAAAGCACCGAAGCCACCGATAACGTTTTCGCGATACCACTTTTCGATCGTATCGCCTTCAGTGCCCTGCAAAATAGGCAGCCCGTTAATGGTCACGTTCTGGCCGATCAACTCATCACGCGTCATGGTGACGGGATTGTGCGGGTTGCAGTTCTCTTTGCCATCGCCCGACACATCAACAACGGTCTGAAAGGCCCGGCCCGGCATCTGCGGTAAAACCTTATCGATGATGTGACGGAACATGCGGGTCACACATGTGTACTGGCCGCCGATCTGCGGCAGCTTGCGAACTCGCGCCGCAGTAATCCGGGCCTTCTCAATGCTATCTATCTTGGTCCAGGAAATAACCGTACGCGGATGGTTGGCCCAGGTCACCATGGTAAATAGGATGCCTTCAGCGGAGGTGCTCATAATAGAGGCGAATACGTCCTCATTCTCAAGCGCCGCAGCGATACCTTCCATCTGCAGCCTGTAACTTTCCGCGTCGACCGAACTCGACACGTCAACGGCAACAACCAAAGCTCTGCCAGCATCCGCATATGCTTTGAATGACAAAGAATAGACTGTGATTGACAGTGCTAAAACTAAGATCAGCGCAGGGCGCCAAGAGCGTTTGAAAGATCGCATTGTTTTTTGCTTATCCCTGTTGGATGAAGTCCCCGTCCCAACTAATCAGTTTCACGCAACGAATTCAACACAATCGATACGTTAGCACGCGCGAGACCAGACCATAGAACCGACAAACGAGTTTCATGAAGAAAGCAGTTCGCCATTGAGATGCGTTGTTTGCCTGGCAACAAAAAGACCTATTCCCAGGTACTGCCATAGCCAAGCTTTTGGCGGATAAGATTGGCTACGATTCGTGGTGGAGGACCGCTGCCGCTGATTTCGAAGACAAATTTCTGGCGAATGGCGCGGCCGTCGTCATCAAAACCCTGAGCCGGAACGATGAACGATCCTACGCCGCCAATTACATTCTCACGGTACCACTTTTCAATCACATCGCCCTCGCTGACCTGCAAAATCGGCAGACCGTTGATTGTGACGGCTGATTGCCCACCTCATCGCGGGTCGTGGTCACGGGATTGTGCGGATTGCAGTTTTCGCGGCCATCACCTGAGACGTCCAGAACAGTCCTGAGCGTCCGGCCCGGGACCTGCGGCAGGACCTTATCAACGACGTGACGGAACATACGCGTTACACACGTATACTGACCACCAATTTGCGGCAATTTGCGAATGCGCGCCGCCGCTATCTTTGCCTTCTCGAAGCTGTCGATCGTTGCCCTCGGAATTGCGGTACACGGATGGTTTGCCCACATTACTATGGTGAACAGAAGGCCATCACCAGGCCCGCTCAATATCGTGTCGACCACCGCCTGGTCTTCGAGCGCGCCAGCGACACCTTCCATCTGTAGTTTGTAGCGCTCGGCATCGACGGAACTCGACACGTCAACCGCCACGATTAACACGGTGCCCGCCGCCGCGGTCGCACATTGAGATTGATGGAAAACGAACACCGCAAAAGCGAAACTCAGGAGTGTTGCAATACTCAAATAGCGTTTCAAATTTCGCATTGGATTTCTTTTATGTTCCTTGATTGAAAACGGTCAGCACAAAACGCAATACGGTTGGCTCTGGATTTTGAACACAAGCCACCGCAACGCTTCGTAGGCGCGACAGTCGCTGAAGTTGCTGTGATCCAAGCAACAACACTGCAATCAATTATCACCGGTCGTCGAAGTGCAGTTGTGTACGTCCATTGTTAATCTCCGACATTGAATAATGTTCGCGTTTCAACATGCCCAAAATATGATTGTGAATGCCGCAAGTCATAAAACCGTTTGGACGGTTGTTACCAATCTATTTGGCGTCGCAGTTATGGAGTTAGAATTCTAGAAACACCCTGTTTAAGGGGACTTCTTGCTGTCACAGTCATTTCGCGGCGTGCAGCGATAGGCTATTCGCAAGTGCAGCAATTACTGTGTGCATCTGCAGCAATCTTGTTGTGCGGCGCAGGAGTGATTTAAACTGCAACACAAACTCAGCAACATACTTCCGAAGAGCACTGTATGTGAGTAGATCAAAACATGATCACGTCATGAGGCGTGTGGAATATGCCGTCCACGACATCACGCGTAAAGCCTGCGTTAACATTGTGCGTGGTGAGCGTCGCGACTGGGCCAACATCGACCGAGCAACGCATATTTTTTTACCAAAAAAAGTTTGATCGAATTCTTTTGTCGACAAAAGCAACGCTTTCGCATTTAACAACGTCACTGGTGAAGTCTCGACTAAAGTCGTGTCCGTTTTCACGGAGTCACGTATCGAATGATAGGTGCGCAACGAACTTTCTTCGTGTATGACATCTGTCAAGCGTGACAAAACATCACTAACGGTGTTGCACTCGCTTAAGCGACGTTGGACTTCGCCAGCGTCGTTCCAAGAGAAGATCCAGGGAGGATTCCTGATGAAGATTGCACGACCATTAATGGCCGCGATTGCGACAGTCGGCGTTGCCGCTGCTGCGATGCCTGCGTCCGCATT
>JAJFHI010000405.1 GCA_021775715.1 Hyphomicrobiaceae bacterium
GCCCGACGGCCCCATCATCAGCGTCAACTCACCCGGGATCAGATCAAGATCAATCCCTTTCAAAACCGTCACGGCCGTGTCGCCACTTCCGAACTGTTTGGTGATACCGCGCGCTTGCAAGAGTGGCACTCTTGTGTCCGCTGCGCCGGTGTTACTTGTCATAAAAATTGCCTTCCATCAGAATTCTCATCCGTCCTAATGATCGTGCGCGCATTTTAAACGATCGCAAAAAAACTCGCTGTTTCGAGCGGCACAAAGGCCGCTCGAATTCTTATTCGGGTTACCGGCTGAACACACTTGCCGGATCGATACGGATAACTTTCAAAATCGCTGAAATTGCCGCGAACGTACACATGCCAAGTGTGACCAAGAACAACGCTGCAGCAAGGCCCGGCGTCATGACGACATTCAAAGTCGTACCATCGGCCGCGTAAACAATTAGCAAGGCGAGACACATCCCCAGCGCATAACCGACGATAGCGCTCAAGATCGCCTGCATGAGAATAACCTGGACGATGTAACCCGCGGATGCACCCAGCGCACGCAACGTCGCAAACTCGTTGATGTGGTCTTTCGTGCTGGCATAAAGCGTTTGCGCAACAATCACGACGCCAACGATAAGACCGAGCATAGCGCCTGCGATCAAAGCTGCACCAGCACCCGTTTGAAACAGCCAGTACTTCAAACTACGGGCACGAAACTCAGCAGTTGTCAGAACTTCGGCATCCGGCAGGCGCTTGACAAGCGCGCTGCGCACAGTCTCAACGTCAGCGTCTTCTTTGACGGTTGCGACAGTGTACGACGACTGCTTGTAAGACGCCTGCATCATCGACTGCGCGCGACCGAGCGTCGTGAAGACATAAGGGATCGTCGTGAAGGAGCGAATGCCGCGTGTCACAGTTTCGACACGCACGGTCTGACCATTGATCTCAGCTGTTGAGCCTAGGCCATCGATACCAAGATCCTTGAAGTACGATTTGTCGACCGACACGCCGGCCGGCGCGCGCATGGCAGCGACGCTTCCATCGACGATATTCCAAGGCACAAGGCCTCCATTGCGGCCATCGGCACCGACGAGTAGAATGGCGGTCTTACCACCTTGTGGTTTGCGCCAACGTGCAAAACTGACAGCTAGTTCTTCAACGCGTTCCACGCCCGGCGTCGCATGAACGGCATAGCGCTCGCGTCCTTTCAACAGAGAGGGATCATCAAAACTCTTGGTGCCAAGCGGCACGATCCAGATGTCTCCACCGGTGCGATCCAGGATGCGCGCGATTGTGTATTCCGACCCAAGGTAAAGTCCACACTGAACAGAGATCAACACGACCGAGAACACAATTCCGATCAGCGTGACGAACAAGCTCATCTTGTCGTGGAAGAGGTTTCGATAGGCGAGCTTTGTCGCCATCTTGGGCTTTTTGCCCTTTTTACCTTTCTTGCCCTTACCCTCACCCTGGCCCGGTGCTTGGCCCAGTGCCGGGTCCTTGCTGCCAGCCAATGGGCTATCAAGTGTGGAGCTGCCTGTCGTGAGCGACATCAAATACGTCCCTTTAATTATGAAATCAGGCGCCTGCTGCCTGACCGGCCAGAAATTGCGACCGAGAATTGAGCCAATCTTACGCTAACGCCGGCTCATGAAAAGAGCCGGCGTGCTTTGTTCTTAAGTTTCTTTGGCCTATCCGACCCCGCCCAATTAGTCCTGGCAAGGAACCGTGATTGTCATACCAGCACTCGGGATGAATTTCTTACAAGTGATATCACGGTCTGGCGAAGCAGTTGGTGTAGGAGGCGTTACTTTGCTTGCGTCTGCAACGTTTGTTTCTTTTGCATCATCTTCAACAACAACTTCCGGCAGTGCTACTTCGTTTACTGCGTCAGTTGTTTCCGTGACGCTTGTCGTCGTTGGTTCGTTTTCGCTGACGCCTGCAACTTCATCTGCCTGGACGCGCTCTTCAGTTTCGCGAACCTCTTGCGCTGCAGCCAGACGGCGCGCCTCGGCGCGGGCCTTTGCGGTACGGTTCAGAGCTGCGAACCGGCGCTTCTTGGCAACAGCCGCTTTCTTTGCCGCCGCGTATTTGGCCTTGCGGGCGGCTGCGATTTTGGCCTTGCGGATCTGAGCAATCTTCGCCTTGCGAGCTGCTGCAATCTTGGCCTTGCGAATTTTTGCAATCTTAGCGGCACGGGCAGTTTTATAAGCTCTGTGGTTGCTTTTCTTTGCAACGTGACCGCGCGACGGGCGGGCAACAAAAGAACCGAGGCGGCCGTTGAACTTGAGGCGGACACCGTTGCCACCAGCTTCAGCAGCAGAACCGAAAACCGTCAGTGACGTTGTCAGGATGGCTGCGATTGTGAGAATTGTTTTTTTCATCTGAGGTCTCCATCTGTTTTGCGGGGACGGTCAAAGCCGTCTGTCATTCCTTGATTGAGAGAATGCCCCAGGGCCGGTTTGGCCGCTGTTCCGCGAGAGACAGGCAGGAGAAAAGTTCGAAAACTCCTTTCATGCAATTGTTTTTATTACATTTTTTTTCGGCCTGTTCCAACCGCAAACAAAAAAACACCGGCCCCATTTTCAGGGGCCGATGCAAACTTCCGAATTGGTGAGTGACTTAGCTCTGGCAAGGAACCGTGATTGTCATGCCAGCACCTGGGATAAACTTCTTGCAGGACAACTCATAGTCGCTGTCTTGGTCCGTTTCATAAGCGTAGTTAGCGTCTGTTGTGCTTGTAGGAACGGTCGCTGAAACACCGGCGACTTTTTCCGCCTCAACAATTTCCGCGTCTTTAACGTTGTTCTCTTCTTGTTCACGACGCTCAGCGGCTGCCAAACGAGCTGCAATCCGGCGTTCGTTGGCGATTTTGGCTTTCTTAGCAGCTGCGACCTTGGCTCTGCGGATCTGTGCGATTTTAGCTTTACGGGCGGCTGCAATCTTAGCCTTCCGGATCTGAGCAATCTTCGCTTTACGAGCTGCTGCGAGCTTGGCCTTACGGGCTGCACGCAATCTTGCTTGATGCAGAGCGTGGAGCTTGCGGCGCTTAAAGGAGCGATTGTGCTGATTGTGGGAGTTGAAACCATTCATGCGGAACTTTTTGCCACCAGCTTCGGCCGTGCTGCCGAATGTTGTCGCTGAGAGAAGAGCTGCGGTAGCAATTGTGAGGATCAGTGTTTTCATCGGAAGTCTCCGTCGGGTTTGGGCTGGGACGGTCAAGGCCGTCTGTCATTCGTTGATTGAGAGAATGCCCCGAAGACTTACTGATCGCTGTTCCGCATGAGACAAGCCGAGAAAATCATTTGAAATTAGTTTTAAGACATTGTTTTAATTATATTATTTTACTTTCACATAATCTTTGATCTGGCCACAAAAAAGCGCCGGTCTCCAAAACAGGGGACCGGCGCTCGATAAATTGAAGAAACAGTCGGAGTCTATTGCTCGGTGCAGGGCACCGTGACCGTCAAGCCAGCGCTTGGAATGAATTTCTTGCACGTTACTCTGCGGTCAGACTGTTCTGGCTCCTCGGTCCCGTCAACGGGCTCGTCCAAACTCGCCTCGACACGCGTGTCCACATCAATCGGTTCCGAGATCTCGATGTCGTCTCCGACAACGTCGTCGTCGGCCACTGATTTCGTGGACTTTTCTTCGTCAAAGACATCGTTGCTGTCGCGAGCGGCCAGCGCACGCCCCTTTTCGGCAAGAGCACGCGCCTGCCTTCTGGCAGCTGCCCTCTTCGCCTTACGGATCGCCGCAAGCTTGGCTTTTTTCCGCGCCGCGCGAATTTTGGCCTTTCGAATTGCCGCAGCTTTCGCCTTACGCTTTCTAGCTGCTGAAGACCCGTATGGATTTTTTTTATACGACTTCTTGGATTTGCTCTTTTTGCTGCCGCCTGTGCCCCGTGATGGAACGGCTGTAAAAGATCCAAGCGACCCATTGAAATTGAGCTTTTTGCCTTTTGGCCCAGCCTGGGCCGGAACAACGAACACTATTGCTATCGCAATAACGACGGTCAGAATCTTTGAAATCGTGTAATTCAATGTCCATCTCCAGCCGGGCGGGTCGCCAGCACAACGACTCTCCGTCCAAGAACGACGAAGAATTCGGCAAACGCGTTGCATTTTTTCTGCCAGAACACTTAGCATAACTTCAGCAAATGTTCGCCTATGGTTAACGGGAACGCCCATAAAACCTGGATCGGTTTTATGGGCGCCAGAGTTAAGCGGCCTGTTTCGCCTTCGGCTTCCATTTGGCCGTTTTGGCAACATCCTTGGCAGCCAGGTCACCGACCAGGCGCTCTACGAATGCAACTGTACGATCAACAACAAGGTGGCGTTGGCGGTCGACAGTGACGATGTGATAGCTATCATCAAGTACCGTCAATTCAACGATCCCAGCCAAATTCCGCTGCAGATAGAGCGCGTTATTCAGGTCCGCATAGTCATCTTCGCGCGAATGCAGGATCAGTGTTGGCTGCTTAATGGTGCCAACGATTTTCTTCAGCGCATTCACCAACCAGCGATGCTCAAGCACTGCACCACCCGGCGTGTTCGGTGTGCCGGCGACACTGCTGTCGCCACTGAACAAGGCACTTGCGATGAATTCACGGATGCGTTCATCTTTGATGCCGTGCGGGTGCATGTCCGGGAAGTTAATCATATTGGCGACGCGCTTATTGAACACCGTCTTGAACAGGCGCGCATACCAGGGAATGAGCCAGCCGTTGAGCCAGAGCGTTGGGGCAAACAGTGCCGTCGCGTTAACGTCATCAGGGTGGCGGGCCGCGAGCATCAAGCTCAAAATCGCACCAGTGGATAGTCCACCAACCACGACCGTGTCGCAGTCTTTGCGCAGCTCGAACAGGGCGTCTTCAGCGCTCTTGACCCAATCCTGCCAGGTGCTTTCCTTGATTTCGGCTTCCGTGCCGCCGTGACCGGCCAGCATCGGGCAATGAACTGTATAACCCTGACGGGCGAGGCCGTGGGCCACGAAACGCATTTCCGTCGGCGTGCCGCACAGGCCGTGGAGCAGAAGGATGCCAACACGACCGCCTTCGATTTTGTATGTCTGGTTCTGAACTTCCATGGCTTAACGCCCCTTCATCAATATCCTGACGATGAAGCTATGCGTTTGGGTGTCGGCCCGCTGTTACGTACGGTACGTCCGGGAAATAATCTTAAAGGCCTGGATTGTCATGGTTACTGATAGGTAAAGGCACCCCAGCGGCGCCAAAGAATTGTTGCTGGCGTTTGCCAACGGTCGCCGCATCGAAGTCGTGGATGGTTTCGTTGAAAAGCTCAAACCAATTGAGCTTGGCGTCGAGATGCAGAAACACACCGCCCAAGCCGATAGCTGCGCGATCCATAAACACAAACTCACGAGGGATCGTCACTGGTCCCTTCTCGCGCAGGATCTTGTGCACGCTAAAGGCTTCCTTACGACCATACTCGCCCGGGGCTGTATCGTCAGCGATTGTACGTACGCGATCATCAAGCAGCGGCCCATAGATAAACCGCGCCCAAATGCTCATGGCATCAATCAGCTCTGGCGTCAGTCCTTCAAAACCCCATGTCTCGTATGCATGCACGACTTGGTCACGGTCGTCTTTCAGCAACCCATAATAAAGGTCCGTCACACCCTGCACGAAGCTGGTTGGAAACGATCGGATGCAGCCAAAATCGAGCAGATTGATGCCGCGCGGAGTCCCTTGATCATCTTCAAAGACGGTGTAATTGCCAAGATGCGGATCGCCATGGATGACGCCAAAGTGGCTGAACGGATACCACCAGGCACGAAACATTGCGCGTGCGATATCATTGCGATCCTCCACACTGCGATCCTTGTAGCTCAATAGCTTGTTGCCATCGCTCCATGTCATGGTCAGAAGCCGTTTTGTTGACAGCTCAGGCTGCACATCGGGTACTTTGACCTGGGCATCATCATCAAAGATCGCAGCATATAACTGCGTATGCCGAGCCTCCAGGTCGTAATCGAGCTCTTCGCGCAGGCGCGCGGAAATCTCTTCATAGATCTTCTTGGTATCAACACCGCCGCTGACGCGCGCGTGCACCTGAAAGACGACTTTCAACTGCACCAGGTCTGCTTCGATGGCAGACAGCATGTCCGGATACTGCAGCTTGCACGCCAGCTTCGTGCCGTCGTGTGACGTCGCACGATGAACCTGACCGAGTGACGCGGCAGCAACCGCCGTTTCGTCAAATTCGGAATACCGCTTGCGCCAATCGGGACCAAGTTCTGCCTTCATGCGGCGGCGCACGAAAGCAGGCCCCATCGACGGTGCTTCGCTTTGCAGCTGTGCCAACTCGCGGGCATACTCCTTCGGCAACGCCTCAGGGATGGTGGACATCAACTGTGCCACCTTCATGAGTGGCCCTTTGAGGCCACCCAGTGCTGCCGCCAGATCAGCTGCCGATTGCGCGTTGTCGTATTTAACCCCGAGATAGCGCTTGCCTGCCATACGGGCAGCAACCGCACCTACATTTGTGCCAACCTTGACGTATCGCGAGGCGCGCGCGGAAAACCGATTTCGTTCGTCATCGTTATTGTTGCTCATGAGAACCCGCGCATTGGGCGGCGTACGGCCGCGTAACATAACGGGCCGAGCATAGTGGCAACCGCCCTAGACAGCCACGCCGACAAGTGTCGCGGTTGCGCACACAGCGGGCAACAGATCAGGTGCATGCACTCTTCCCGGTTACCGAGCGTCAAATTGTTCGCAGGCTCTATTAACTCTATTTTTGATTGTTAGGCCGCACGCGTCCAAATTTAACAATGCGTTAGCGGCTCTCCTCTCAGACTTCACGCATCAAACTCGGAGGACCATTGATGTTTTACCTGCGTAGATTCTCTTACCTTGCGGTCGTCGCATGCATAGCACTTACACCCGCCCCGCTAGTTGCTGAGCCAAACCCACCTGAGACTGCCAAGCCGAGCGCCGAGATGGTGCGCCTGGTAGACGAGTATTTCAATGAAACGAAAATGATCGACGCGCTTCGGATTAACAACGATTGCCTGTTTAACGTGGCCAACATTGAGCAATGCGCTTGTGCGACCGATGCCAAAATGCTCGCAAAGCTAAAGTCGGCTTGGATCGTCGCTGTCGCCAAAGAAACCGACCCGGCCAAAATTCAAGAGAAAATGAAACAACAATGGCGAAAAACATTTGCCCCAGCCCAGATGAGATACTTGATCGCGTTCTACAGGTCGCCAACGGGACGCAAGGTGACGAAAGCGCTAGTCAAAGAGCAGCCGAAGGGTGTGGATATTGAAGAGCCAATGGCCAAAATCATTCAAGCCACACGCAAGGCGATCCTATTGAAGATTGCCGACACGTTGGGCGGCGTAGAATCACAAGTGGACCTCATGCTTGGTGTGGCACGGGCAACGGCAACCGGCATGCAATCCGCGGTGCCAAAAAACCAACCACGTATGGCGATTGACGACATAAACCGAACCATTGCCGCTCAGAAAAACCAAGTGATGACTGTATTGGAACCGATGTTGGCTCCAGGCTACCACTTGGCATTCAAGAAGCTAAGTGACGATGAACTGTCGGAATACCTCGCCCACTTGTCATCCCCAACAGGGAGCTCAATCTACAAAAGAGGTCTCCAGATCTATCAAACGGTCATGAATGAGACTGCGACGGCTATCGGCAATAGATTTGGCCGGATCTTGCAAAGCCAGGACTCATAATATTGCCAAAAAAAAGAGAGCGATGATGGCACCGCTCTCTCATTAGTTCCGATATCCAAACTGTCTACCGTTTCAAGCAGCGGCGATTTCGGAGTCCAATTTTTCCAGCTCGTCGATCATGCCTTCGATGACCCGCAGACCTTTGTTCCAGAAATCCGGGTCACGCGCGTCGAGGCCGAATGGGGCCAACATTTCGGAGTGATGCTTAGAGCCGCCAGCCTTGAGCATGTCGAAGTACTTGTTGACGAACTCGGGGTGGGCTTCCTGATAGAGACCGTAA
>JAJFHI010000406.1 GCA_021775715.1 Hyphomicrobiaceae bacterium
GCTGTCAGGTTCAGGAAGTCGAGTTGCAGGACCGTCGAATAATCTGCAATTGCCAATTGTTTTTCACCGCGTTTCTTGTGGAGCTCTGCGCGGTGAAAATAAGCATCCCAATACCGCTCGTTGGCAGCAATTGCAGCTGTGTAGGCCTGCAACGCCTTGTCGTCGTCACCAAGCCCTTGATAGGCATCACCGCGACCGACGACACAGTCGAGGCGGCTGGGGTCAATCGCCAGACCTGCGGTGAAGTCTTCGATCGCGGAGGTGTGGTCTTTCAAATTGAATTTTGCAGACCCGCGTTTGCAGTAGGCCGTTACGTTTTTGCCGTCGAGTTCGATCAACCGGGTATAGTCCTGTTTCGCGGACGTATATTCGGCAAGTTTGTCGTACAGTTTGCCCCTTTCCAAAATCGCTTCGACGTTGTCCGGGAGGAGTTCGGAAATCGCAAGGTAATCGCGGACGCCGGCGCGCAGTTCATCTTCGATCGTCCATGATTTGGCGCGTTTTCTCAACGCGAAGACGCGCTGGTCATCATTGGTGTCGGGATGACGGAGGACCTGAGTACAATAGCGAATTGAGTAAACGGCCTTGTCGCTGCTTTTGCAGGATTGCATTGCTTCGGCGAGGTTGGTGGAGGGGCGTTGTGGTTGTGCGTAGTTTGTGGTTTCGCCATCTTCTTTGGCCAATGCGTGCGAGCCTATTACGCCTGGAGCCATGGAGAGTGCGCAGATCAAGACCAGATCACAGACATAGCGCTTCCAGGTGGGATGCGACGATGATCGCTTGGCCCTTGAACGCTTTTCCCCATATGGTGAAGTCTGGATCAAACCAGCTGTCTCCCATTCGCTTCTAGGTGCACTGCGCGCCACACAAAGGCGTTTCTAGTTGAATCTCATATAGCTGCGATCGTGTCTAACACGAAGCCGCTTTTTTCCTATTTTTGACGGACAAAAATAGAATTGGGCGCGATGTCAGGGCTGAGTATAGCGATTAACTCAGTTCACCCGTTAAAAGCATTAGGCAGATCTTTATCGTGCACTTTTCAGGTCAAGGATTGGTGGCTGCAGGCCTTTCATTTGGTGATGCGGCCGTAGATCCACTGGAGGCCGGAAAGTAATGCGATTGCCAGAATAAACCAAATGACGACATCAAATACGCTTAGCTGCGTGCCGCGCAGCAGTTGACGCACGACATCCCCGCGTGGCGAGAGGGCTTTGATCGCGAACAGGCCATCGTTGCTCCACGGCGCCTGCCAGATCCAAAAGCGCGACAGATAGAGAAGCACAAAGGTCAGGGTGATGGCGGTGAGGATGCCTGCTAAGCGCGTCATGACAGTTCGTGCCTCGTCTATTTGGCGAATTCGACCGATGCTGGATCAATCTTGAAAATGTGCATTGCGCCGTGGCGTTCGACGACACCTTCCACGGAGATGTAAGTTGCGACGTGGTTTAAGACATCCGGCGGCAACGCCTTGTCATCAAGTGTGCCCATGAGAAAGAAATTACGTCCTTCAACTGGAGCCGACGACACAAACACGGGTGGTATTCCGCCGCGAAGGCAGAAGTTGGCACAAGCTTTGTGCGACAAGCCGCGCCCAGGGCGCATTGCGCCCGACAGGCATTTGCCGTCGCAAATCTCGCCCGTCAGCCGCCAGCGCCCAAGGGCTTTGATGCTTATGCTTTGCCCAACGCCAGCGTCAGCTTTGCGCAGTCCGTTGGTGCCACCTCGAAGTTGCAGCATATCGAGGTCACCGCGTTTGAGTGCAATGCCGGTCACTTGCACAAGCTGTCCGTCGAGAGGTGTCGCGCGTGGGACGATACCACGCTTGCCGTTGCCGGATAGCAGAATCGTTTTTCCGGCCGGAATGTGCTTACTGCCACTGGTGACGTGGAGGATTGGGTAGGGAGCCGCTTGCAAAATTCCCGTTAGTGTTTGTGGGCCCCAAGAAAACTCAAATGATGCGTCGCCTGGGTCGTTCTGAGCGGTGCCAATAGACAGCGCTAGAATGCCAAAGCCACCGATGAGTAAAAGTGCTGCTGCAGCTAGAAAAAAGCGCAGTCCTTTGGGAATGCCGAGGTAGCCGACAAAAAATGGATCGTTGTTTGAGCTGTCACTCATGACACGGCCTCCGGCACGGGGACCGGTTGGACATATTCACCAGGTGCATTGGGTTTTGGGTCAACCATCACCGTCGTGCCGTCGAGGCGCAGGCGATAAGTCGGCACTTTTTCTGTGAAGGGCGCCGGTGAGCAGCCGTCAGCGATGCGGTATTGGAAGCCATGCCAAGGACAGGTCACACAGCCGTCGACGATGCGGCCTTCGCCGAGTGGACCGTTTTGGTGCGCACATGCGTTCGAAATCGCCGACAATTTGGCTTCGTGGCGGAACACTGCAACGCGGTCGCCACTCTCAAGAACTGCAATTTTCGCGCGGCCTTCTGCAATTTCGGAGACGTCACCGACAACAAACCAATCGTCAGCTGCGCGCACACTTTTAGCTGGACTGTGTTCCTTCCATGCGGCAAGTGCGTGGAGACCGCAAACGAGTGCAACCGATACCCCAACGAGGAGTGAGAATGTCGGGTTGTTCTGACTCTGTAGAGCCCCGAGCGCAACGTGTGCAACGATTGCGAGATAGGTCGGGTAAATTAGATAGTGCATCGCTTTCCAGACACGAGGTGTCAGAAAGCTCAGCCAGAAATCGTGACTGGTCGCCGCCAGAATGCCAAGACAAAGAAGCCCGAACACGCCGAAGATCTCAAACGGAAATCCGAGGACTTGTCCATAGCTTGTGTTGGCGCCCAACAGGCCTTCGAGTTTCGGATAGGGGCTGTAATTGAAGTACCAATCGAGCACAAACAGGGCGTGGCTAAGCGCGACGATCGCGGTCAGAACGCCGAAGTGCCGGCGATTGTAGAGAAGCGGCAGAAAGCGACGATCAAACCGCGCTAAGGGTCCGATGCACAGAATGGCGGTCAACATCAAAAATGCACATGTGCCGAACGCACGCGCGCGAACAATCGACCCATCGGTTGGTTTCGAATGATCAAGATATTGCGGCGCGATGTTGAGGAAGACGAGAATGTAGGTTGCGACCAAGGCGATCAATGCGAGATCATACCAGTACTTATTCGAATTCCATTGGACGGGGACGTATTTGACGCTCATCGCTGGGCTGCTCCCGCCGGTGGTGCTAACAATGTTGCTGGGGCGTCCTTTGGCCAGGTTTGTCGCAACGCGAGCGCACCCAGAAACAGCGTTGGAATAAGAAACGCGAGCACCATCCATGTTGGCCCGTGAGCTTGGCGCAACGGATTGTAACGGCCTGAGATATCGTGGTGGTTTCTCTCAAGTTTCAGCCAGCGCCAGAGAACGAGCGGCCAGATCAAAAGGATGCCCGGCACAAGTAATGGTCGGAAGATGTAGGACCCGCGCGCGTTTTCGTCGATCCGATCGATGCCGAAGCCGAGAAACAAAACCGCTACGATTCCACCTGCATAAAGCCACCAGCGGGCAACGGACAGGACAATTGCGGCGTCCTCCATGCAATCAGGCTCCATGTTGTGCAAAGACACGTGGACTACGCCGAAATGCAGTCCGTGACGATTAATTATTGTGGCAGCATAGTTGCCAGCCCACGTGCGTCAAATGCTTGTTCGCTGATTGCGCAATTACTTTTGAGACGTTGCTCACGGGCAATTCACGGCTTCATGAGGCAAGCGTGTTTTGTGTTGATCAACAACCTCTGCCAAGGTTGCACCCAGCCTCGGTATCAGCCAGGTCAAGAATGCAAGTCGAGGGGCAGGACAATGCGCGGATACGATGTTCTGGGCAACAGCGCCACTTCGAAATCGACAGCCTTTACAGTGGCGGAG
>JAJFHI010000407.1 GCA_021775715.1 Hyphomicrobiaceae bacterium
CGGAACGTTCTCATCTCGCCAAGCGACCTGAACAGGATGGTTGCCATCGTTTGAAAGTCCCTCGATCGTTGTCACGGACTTTCCTGCAACCTCCCCAACCGTCATAAGGCAGGAGCGTGTTGCAACACCGTCGACGTGCACAGTGCAAGCGCCACAAAGTCCGGCACCACAACCGTATTTTGTCCCGGTTAACCCGGCGATATCACGAATTGCCCAAAGAAGGTTCGTGTCATTCGGAGCATCAAGGGCGCGCTCCTCACCATTTATCTTTACCGTCGTCATAAAAACTCTCCTCTATGCGATCAAGGAACGCCGACGCCATGTCACTCTTCTATGCGTCCGTGCATACATCCGTTCGAAACTTCTAATCATCGTCCAACCCAGGTTTGCGCACGACCAATCCAATTCGGTACACATTATCAATTTTTCCGACGAGGTAAACGTACGTTGGTGGCTTGCCGGTCATTTCTATAGGCGGTTCATCATAAATTACGCGAACGCGATTGGTAACAGCCATGTTGGCCATCAGCCTTCCCGTAGCGTTTACGTCTTTAAGACCGTTTTCTGGAAAATCTTCAAACGATATCGAACGAATTGGCCGTCCAAGTCCGCGTCGAATTTGGAAGCGAACAATGCGCCGTTTTGTTTCGCCAACGTTTTGCCAGTTAACGATCTGTTTCATGCGCTCGTAGTCACGGGTTTCAATTGCTTCTCGAATCACCCGAACCAATTCATCTGGTTTTCGTGGTAGCTCGGAGGAAAATGCGCTGGTTCCCGCCAAGATTACGGTTGCGGTGAGGCCGGCAACAAAAAGTTGCCGGCCCCATCCATTGGCTAAGCCCTTAAACATGGATTATTTACCCTTAAGAGCAAAGACCCAGATCGCGCCGCCTTGCGGCACTTTAGGAACGCGTCCCTTTGGCAGCATGTCCTTTAGTAGGCCTTGCATACGCTCGGCATCGACACCCCAACCAGATTGAACCGCGACGTACTGAACTCCACCAACTTCGAAGGTAGAAGGTGCTCCGGTAATCCCTGAGTTCGTTGGATATTCCCAAAGCTTGTCGCCAGTCTTTGCATTAAAGGCACGGAACATTCTGTCACTTGTGCCACCGGTGAATATGAGGTTGCCGCCTGTTGAAAGCAACGGACCCCAGAATGGTGTGTCGTTGAACGAATGTGACCAAGCCATCTTACCTGTGTTCATGTCCCAGGCCTGCAATTGTCCGATTGGCACAGGCTTTTTGGTATCAACACTTGGATGGAAACGCAGCGATGACAGGATTACGTCGATTGGAACACCGATGTAAAGTTCACCAGGATCGCGCTCTTCAAGTGGAACACCACCATATTCCGAACAAAGGTTGATGTGGGCTGGGATGTAGAACAGACCTGTGTCCGGGTTGTATGCTTCCGGTGGCCAATCTTTACCGCCCCACAAACTTGGGCAGAACGTAGCTTTCTTGTTTACACCTGGCGTCTTGGCCGGGTCATAGGATGGACGTCCTGTTTTCTGATCAATCTTTGTAAACGCATCATTGCGAACGTATGGGTCAGCCTTGACGAATTTTATTGGGCCTTCCGCAGTCCGCTCTAGCGTCCAGATATATCCGTTACGCCCAGCGTGAACGAGCGCTTTTACTTTCTTGCCGTCGCGATTGATATCCATCAACAACGGAGCTGAAACTTCATCCCAATCCCAGGCATCATTCCAATGGTATTGGTGGTGCCCTTTGATTTTACCTGTGGTGATATCAAGTGCGACAACTGACGTTGTGTAGAGATTATCGCCAGGACGTGTATCAGGCATCCAAGGGCCGCCGTTACCCGTGCCTATATAGATTAGGCCGGAGCTAGCATCATAGTTGCCCTGCATCCAGATAGAACCACCACCGACCTTCCAGCTATCACCCTTCCAGGTATCGTGACCTTCTTCACCAGGACCTGGAATGGTGAAAGTTTTCCAAACTTCCGCACCGGTCTCAGCATCTAGCGCCGTAACATAGCCGCGGATACCGTACTCACCACCTGAAACACCTGTGATGATCTTACCGTTAGCTGCAAGCAGCGACAGGGTCGAGTAGTACCCATCCTTATAGTCGCCTGCCTTCACATCCCACACGACCTTGCCAGTCTTCGCGTCAAGAGCGACGACACCTGCGTCAACCGTCGCCATATAGACTTTGTCACCGTAAAGAGCGACGCCACGATTGGTTGGATGGAGTTGTTTCAGATCACCTGGGAGTTTACGGACATATCGCCAGATTTCAGTACCGCTAACAGCATCAAGTGCGAGAACCTGATTTTGCGGTGTTGAAACATACATGATGCCGTCGTTGACCATCGGCGGCGCCTGGTGGCCCTCACTGACACCCGTTGAGTAGCTCCACACAGGGACAAGGTCTTTTACGTTGTCCGAGTTAATTTTCTTAAGCTTACTATGGCCCCAGCCTTCATAGTTGCCACGCCACGTCAGCCAGTTTTTCGCTTCAGGGTTTTTCAATCTAGCGTCAGTGACTGGGTTATACGGGGCCTTGCCTCCGCTATCAGCAACCGCTGAGGTCACCAATCCGCCAGCCGCGAGCGCCATGATCGCAGTTGAAAGAACTCTCATAAATATTTCCTCCTTTTATTGTCGATCGATTAATTATTTTTGTTGTGTTTCAAAGTTAGCCGTTAAGTTGTTGCTCCTCCTGGCGTGTCAGTGAAACCTGCTTTAGCGATGACAAACCCATCGCCGTCGAGACCGAGCGGGACCATCGGCAATTGCCTTTGTGCTGGGCCTGTCATCACAGTGCCTCCCGTGAGGGCCGCAAATTCCGTTAGGTGACAGTGGCACCGCAGATGCCGTTCTTCGACTTTCCATGCCTTAATTGTACATGCGCGATGCGTACAAATCGCCGAATAAGCGAGTACGCCTTCAACACTAAGCTCGCGTGTAGAAGCTTCCATTTCATCAGGGTTTAATCGCAGCACCAACAACCGGTTCTGCCGGTTTTTACGGCGTAGCACTTCGTTTTTGGGGTCAAACGGAAAAGCCTCAATCGGCTTTGCTGTTTCTGAGAGCATCTCTGGGCGCAACATTTTGCCCTTAAATTCACCCTTAATAATTTGGATGCGATCACCGGCTTGCGCGAAAAGTTTATTTGGCGCGACCGCTTCGGCTTCAGCTTCAGCTTCAGCTTCAGCGCGGACGACATGAGGCAAACCAACGACAGTGGCAGCAGCTCCAACAATCAAGGTTCGACGGTCGACCAATAATTGCTTACCGCTGACCGACGATTTTTCGACTGTCCACTTCACCACGAGCACTATCCCCTTCGGTTTTCTTTAGGTCCTGCAAAATCCAACAAGATCACGCCTTAGTTCACGTCCTCACCAGCGCATTTGCGGCGAGCCGGTTCCCTCAGCGGCTTGGTGGTAAATATTAATTACCTTTTTTTCATCTAGCGCAAGGATAATTTTCTTTACCTTTACGTCAATGCTGGGCCGAAAATATGATTAAACCCGAGGAAATAGCGGTCAAAGGCACGAAAAACTGTGTGAAAATGAGGTTCCCGCGCTGCCAAAACCGCAGCTTCACATTGGTCAATTATCTTGTTATTTCGCGCCGCCGGACGCGATGAACACGCAAACTCGCCCGCATTCAAGGACATGCATCGACGATTTTAAGTAAGCTGAAGCTGCATCGCGCGCCCCGTAAACTCCGCTGAACAAGCGGGGTGCAGCCTTCACTCAGCGTGATGGGATTGTCGATATTTATTGGCAAGGCGGAACGATAGCGCCAAAGCGAGCGCCTATCTTTGTCAATCTCATTCCGTCGAATGCCGGGAAGCGGCGTTAACATCAATGGACCACCTTCGGGTGATTTCCAGATTCGAATATCCAAAGAGAAGGTCGCTAATGTGACGGGGTCGACATAGGCCGGGATGTTTATCATTCCTAAGAGTCACCGGGAAAATTGTTGCGCAAAACAACAGCAGGCATGAGACGCACATAGCCAGTTATTTATGTAGTCTCCTTATCAATCGTGTTGCTCGAGTTGGCTGCGAAGATTATTGTGCGACTTTTAGCAACGCTATAGCATGAACCAAAAACAACAACATTGGCGATGGATACACCAGCCTCTGCTGAGCCGACATTGCGGGAACTTGAATGCATTCTTTTAAAAATTTTTATGCCGTTTGCAATTTTTTCCTGCACATCTGTTTAGCTCTCGCCACGCTTACTCTTTCGGCAATGACGTCGACTGTGCGTGTGTTAGCGGCAGCATCGGACACGAGCCGAACAGATCGAATAGAAGCAGAAATCAAGCACATGTATGGGGTTTATGGTGTCGTCGAGGTTGGCGCCCGAGAAAGAATCGAAAATTCAATTGACGCTCCGTGGGTCTGGCCTGTCCTTCACCAGAGGAAAGTGATTGGTTACGCTTTTAATACACTCGAAATTGCACCTTTGCCCGGCTTCTCAGGCCAACCGATCGAATTGCTCGTCGCCATTAATGTGGACGGCACATATCGAGACGTCAGAGTATTAAGTCACAAGGAGCCGATGTTCGTCGACGGATACATGGACGAAACCATGGATGCATTCGCTGAGCAATACAAAGGCAAACACGTCAAAGATCGGATCAAAGTCGTTACGCGGGGCAAGGGCGCGCGACGTGTTCGAGGGAAAGCTTATGTCGATGGAATTACCACGGCCACTATCTCAGTTGAAGTTCTCAATGACTCTGTTATCCAATCTGCGATTGAAATCGCGGGCACCAAAATCAAAGGCTTTCGACGTGTCGTGCCGGCCAAAGTGAACCAAGCACACTTTGAAGCGGTGACTTGGTCCGACCTGATACAATCCGAATGGATCGCGGAACAAAGGTTTACAGCGGGCGAAGTCTACGACGCGTTTGATGGATCAAGACATGCTTTTCGATCTGACGAACGCATCAACGATCCGACAACCACGTTCTCGGAATTGGGAGTCGTACAAGTCAACGTCCCCTCAATCGGGAGATATTTGCTTGGCGAGCAAGGATATCGAAAGCTGACCAAGCGGTCCTTGAAGCCCGGTGATAGTGCAATCTTGGTTTTCTCAAACGGTCCGTACTCCTTTCTAGGAAAGGACTTCGTCCCAAGTACAGCGCCGGAAAGACTTCACATCCGTCAAGGTGAGCAGACGATCGAAGTCCAAGATCTAAATTTCTACAACTTTCTCAAGCCATCGTGGCCGGCAGAAATGCCCGCGTACAAGGAAGTGAAGCTTTTACGCATAAGTGCATTCGAAGCCTTTGACCCATCACAGCCTTGGGATTTACATCTGAATGTCGTCCGCGGCAGGAACCAACTAACTGACGGCGTCACACGCTCGTTTCCATTGCGTTACAATTTGCCACAAAAATTTTTTGTAAAACAAGAGGCCCGTGCCGATCAATCCGATGTAACAACGCCATTGTGGTTGCGGTTATGGATGGACCGTTGGGTCGAAATCGTTTTTCTTCTGGCAGGACTGATACTTCTAACAGCCGTCATACTCACACCAGCACGCTTCACGAAGAAAGCGCAACATTTTGAATACTTCCGTTGGGCATTCTTGCTTTATACAATCGGTTTCATAGGGTATTTCACTCAAGGTCAACTTTCTGTCACTCTTCTCTTTACTGTCGCACAAAGTATTTTTAACACCTCTGCGATGACCGGCCTGCTACTTGATCCCATCCTCTGTATTCTCGGCGTTTACACGCTCGTCACTCTATTTGTTTGGGGGCGCGGATTTTTCTGCGGCTGGCTTTGTCCGTTTGGAGCCATGCAGGAAGTGATGGGTTGGATCGGTGAAAAACTGAGGCTTCCCCAAGTGAGAATCTCTTGGATGACCCACAGCCACGCGAATAAGTTAAAGTATGTGATCTTCCTCGGACTTATCGTGACGTCTGTCTTTTCTCTCACGAAAGCTGAAGTATTAGCCGAAGTCGAACCCTTCAAAACCGCTCTGACCATGAGCTTCGAAAGATCATGGCCCTTCGTCGCTTACGCGGTATTATTGCTTATTGCGTCCATGTTCGTGCACAAATTTTTCTGTCGCTATATTTGCCCGCTTGGGGCAGCCCTCGCCATTGTCGGAAAATTCCGTGCAATAGATTCAATCCCTCGTCGCAAGGAATGCGGTAGCCCTTGCCAACTGTGTTCGGTACGTTGCGGGATTAACGCTATCAAACCGACAGGTGAGATCGACTATGACGAGTGTGTGCAATGCTACGAATGCGTTGTGATCCACGATGATGAGAAAGAATGCGTTCCGTTGATACAACGGGCGAAGAGGACGATCCGCCCGACGACTTCGGCGCCATCGGTGGTCTAATCTTCACCACGATTTCATTCGAGCAGCAACCAAGATTTGACTCGCGCGCACATAGGCTGATCAAAGAAAACTATCCTCTATCGACGGCACAACGTTGCTAAGCTGCAATCTGTTCTTCTGGCCAGGATAAAAACTTGTGTGTGATAACCTAAGGAGACGAGGCCCGGACTGTGAAGCGAAGCAATCGGCATATCAAGTAACAGGTGTCCAGACATGAAGACGAATTTACAGATCATCTTGCTGTGTCTCATTGTTGGGATCAGTCAGTCTCCAGGTCGCGGCCTCTCGGCGGAGACGCAGATTAACGACGAAGCCTTGGCCAGTCCGAAAAAGCAAGTTGTGCAGGTGATCCAAGCTGCGATCCAGCTAAGGCCACGTGAGCCGGGAGCTTTCGAAAGCGTTTCTGTCAACCTAGACTTAGAAAATGTCACTGCATCCGAGATCACGATCACTGGATACGATATTGATGCTGTTGATGAAGCGGTAATGACAATCAACGGAAATGAAATCGGTCTTCCACCCGAGATCATCGCGGATATGGGAGGGAGTACGGTCACGTTCCCATTGCCTCTCACGGTCTTGAAGCAGGGAAACAATGAGATTGGCTTTTTGTTTTCTAAGGCGGTCGGTGGAACGTCCGGGTTTGCAATCTACGATTTGAAGGTAGTTCTGCACCGACAGTAATCGGAACGCGAGGTGGCTGAACAGTGGACCGGGCATTGTCACGTTTACTTGTGTACAGCACGAAAATGGAAGAGCTGGCTGTGTTTCTTGCCGCAGCAGTCACAGCATCCCACCTGTCCATACCCGCCGCTCGGGACTGTCGCATTGTTTTGCGTGAGATCAGATGTCGTTGGCCGTTGAAAGTGTTGTAGATCGCGGCGTGGGTTGAGAGAAATCGTTGCGCGGAACCTGCCGACTTGAATCGCCGCACCTCTCGTTCTCGCTTCCTTATCGGCAGATGCGAATTCTCGGCCCGATTATTGTCCCGACCGCCGGTGATGTGGCGAGCCTTCATGCCTAGGTCACACAGAGGCGCGCCATATGGCGGCAGTTTGTCTGCCACGATGGCATCTGGTGAGAAGCCCTGTGACTTGGGCCGTTTCCGCATCAGCTTCAGACTGCTCGCTTGTCCCGGCACGATTGCACCAGAACGTCTAGAACCTCGCCTTCACAATCAACGACGCGCCACAGATATACGTTCTTGCCGTTGATCGGGACGAAGTCTTCATCGAGATGTCAACGCGCATCAGCACGCGGGTGCGAGCGTCTGAGTTTTCTGGCATAGGCCAAACCAAGCTTCAACGACCAACTGCGAACCTTTTCATACGAAACATCGATGCCGCGTTGGGACAACATATCCTCGACATCGCGCAGGCTTAGAGAAAAGCAAAAGTAAAGCCAGACCACTTGCTGGATCACAGCCATCGGGAAGCGATGGCGACGATAGGAAGAACTGCTCATCTAATATCCTGGCACATGGGTCCAGCTGGTCGAGTGAGTTAGCGTGTCAACACCGGGTGAGGGCTCGTAGTAAAACCGGGCTGGCCGACAATCATCGAGACTCAAGCCCGGCCGTATCATCGAGCGTGCTTAAGATGAATTAGGCAGCAATTCAAAAAAATCGCGATGCTCGGCCCGGATGTGATCGCGAACATAGTTGCGCATAAAGCCTTCCATCCGTTCGCGCACGCCCAGGCGTTCCTGAACCTGCTGCTCGCCTATGTGAAACGGGGACTGGTTGTGCGGCCAACCACCGTGCATGGGATTCACTCGCGATAAGGCTTCGGGATATGCGTGTGAAAGTGGGACGCATGATTCGGGTGTAATAAATTCCACGCGGATGCCGCCTGGGATAAAGCACATCATGTGTTTCGTCGGGCCGGCGCCCAAGGGTTCGGGTGCGAATTCAATCTCAACGCCTTCGGTTAATTTGAGAGTGTCGTGGAGTTGATCAAGTACACCAGCGCCGTCAACCCGGAGCGCGAAATGGTGCAAACCGATAATGTTCTTGCGGTCGAACGGGACCGCCGAGGCAGCGTTTTTTGCCTGCCAGATCGTGATCATGGTCACGCCGTCCGAGACGAACACCGCCGGATAATCTGGCTTTTCGCAGACCTGCTCAAAACCAAGTGTCTCAATGAAGAATTCGCGGGTTTTCGCGAGGTCGGGAACCGTCAGGCCGATGTGATGGGCCCCTTTGGTTTTTGCTGTGTTCGCCATAAATCAGCTCCCCATATTCAAAGGTTAGCGTATTAGCTCGGATCGCCTTTGGGTTGTGACATTTGTTGCAAGCTTTCGCCATCTACCATAATGCAACTGCGCCCGTCCGAGCTGGAGACCAACACCGAATGCAAACTATTTTCGCTGACGAACAATTCATACTTTGAGTTGCACGTCGAGGTGATGCCACGGCCGCCACTGTGTTCATGATATTTCTATGCAATCTGGGGGGTTGCTTGATCACAAGGACCATAGCGTTGTTTCGCGCTCGCGGGGCTGATCACTGGCAACACCACGATGGTGGTAAACAGGAACGATAGGACGCGGGATGCATTTCTCATGACACTAGTCTCCGGTTTGGGGTTTCGTGGCCGGCCGGAAGGTGGAGGCTGAATATCGCGCCTTCGCCGTCGGGTCGGTTTGCTGCCTCGACCCGGCCGTTATGTCGTTTGGCTATCAACCGCGTGATCCAGAGACCCAAACCGGTTGAGGGTGTCCCGGTATCTGGTCGGGCGGAGAGTCGTGTGAAGGGGCGGAAGGCACGAGCGCGGTCTGCGTTTGTGAGCCCAGGGCCGTTATCTGATATTCGCACGATAATGCCGCCATCCTGAGCTGGCCCGGCTTCGCAAATGACGAGGCTGCCTGGCTCTGTAAATTTCACTGCATTGCTAATAAGGTTGTGAATGGCTTCGAACAGCAGCTGCTTGTCGCCTACGACATGCAGGGGCTCCACACAATAGGAGTGAACACGGACGCAACGGCTCTCGGCAAAGGGTCGGTTGAGTGCCGCGGCCTGTTCGACAACGTCTGCCAGATCGACTTGAATTGGAATAAAGGACAGCGGGTCGCCACCGGTGCGAGCGCGTTCCAGGATGGCGCCGAGCAATTCGTCCAGTTGTTGGATTACTTTTTCCGCGGAGTTCGCGCCTTTGGCAACTCTGTCATGATTGCCACTTCGGCTGTCCGTCGTCATGCCTTCAACGAGCATCGCAAGACTTGCCAAAGGCCCGCGCATGTCATGGGCAACTATTTCCAGCGCGCCGATGTGCGGGCCGTGTGTCGGAGCAGGAAAGTGCGCAATGTTTTCAGTCTTTGATCGTTGAACCATAGTACTCATGACGTCTCTCCAATACGCTGCAATGTGCAGTCTCAAACGGTCTTCAAAGGCTAGTTGGAGGGCCGGACGGGCACATTCTCTAACGGTTGGTAACGTTTTCGATTTGAGGTGGACGCGGACGGCGGGGAGGAGGCCACCGTCCGCGCGGTGATCCGTTGAGCGCTAGCTCAAGCTTTCCGGATCCTTACTCTCGATATTCCGCCAGGTCTTTTTGGCTTTTTTGATGTTGCCTGGGACGTCTTTGAGCCAGGTTTGCTGAATTGACCTGTTCAGGTTCAGGTAGAGCGTGCCGTCGACGACGCGCCAGAAACGAGGGTCGCCATCGAACTTGGCGCCGACGGAAACCCCATAGGCACAGAATCCACCAAACGCGGGAACGTACTTATCGGGATTGGCTTCAAACTTCGCCTGGTGCTCCTTGCTCGAAAACCGGTAGGTTGCGCCGGCATGAGAGACAGCAAATCCGGCTGATCCAATAACCGCCGCGCCCTCTGTGAAGAATGCAACCGGGTCGTAGCCATGGATGGCGACGCCGGGTCCTAAGATAGTTCGACCGGGCGCGACGTTGAGTTCATCAACGGCAAGAGCCGCTGTTGCAGCGCCTAAGACTGCGACCAACGAGGCTACCGTGGCGATGACAATTGCCTTAAATGTTGACATGATCGTACCTTTCAAAATTAACACGGGGGGTTTTGGAGATGGCTGTGGTTCGCTTGGTCGGCGGATGCAGAAAATGTTACGGACAAGCCGACTATCGAGGCCATGTCCGACCAAATTGTTTCAACAAGGGTGAGTGGGGCCCGATGGAATATCGGGCGCTGGTCATGTTGATTTGGTGATCGCTGCATTGCCATGACGGTATCTCCATTCTTTTTCGCTTAACTTCGAAAAGAAAACCAAGCGATGTTGTCAAAGCTGACGCTTTCTCACTTGAAACAGAACCGACAATATTCGAAATTGATCATTCCAGATTGAGGAATGACCGATGGATCAACTCCGGGCTATGTCGGTATTTGTTGCCGTCTCAGAAGAAGGTGGCTTTGCGCCCGCTGCGCGGCGCCTCAATATGTCGCCGCCTTCCGTCACACGCGCCATGACGGAATTGGAAACACGGTTGGGTGCCCGCCTGTTGAACCGGACGACGCGCTCGGTTCGGCTCACAGAATCGGGCAAGCGCTATCTATTGGATTGCCAGAGAATTTTGTCTGAGGTCGACCAGGCCGATCAACATGCGGCGGCTATCCACTCGCTGCCGCGCGGACTGATTTCTATTACGGCCTCGGTGCCTTTGGGTGGAACCGTCGTCACGCCCGCCCTGTTTGGCCTGCTGGACCGTTATCCCGATATTTCAGTGTCGCTCCTGCTCTACGACCGTATCGTGCATTTGATCGATGAGGGCATTGATGTCGCGATACGAATTGCCCACCTGCCGGATTCGTCTCTTATCGCAATTCGGGTGGGAAAGGTACGCCGCGTGTTGTGCGCGTCCCCTGCGTATCTCGAAAGAAAGGGACGCCCAACATCGCCATCTGACTTGTCCGACCATGAACTTATCGACTTTACGAATATGGCGCCTACCGGAGAGTGGACGTTTCATTCCGATGGTGCGACTAAATCTTTCAAACCGACGTCACGCCTGCATGTCAATAAAGCCACTGTAGCGCTTGCGGCGGTCGTCGCCGGTCGCGGTATCACGAGAGCACTATCGTATATGCTCACGCCCTACCTTGAATCAGGTGAACTTGAATTGATTTTGGAAGAGTATGAACCGCCACCACTGCCAGTGCATGTCGTCCATAGCGAAGCAGGAAAGACCTCCGCGCGTGTTCGCGCGGTCGTCGACCACCTTGTCGAGAATTTGA
>JAJFHI010000408.1 GCA_021775715.1 Hyphomicrobiaceae bacterium
CGCCGTTCGATGGTTGTTATCGGCGCTCTGATCGGTGCGATCGCTGTCGGCGGTGGTCTGGCTTATGGTTACAAATCAATTCTCGGCACTGGCGCGTCATCGGGGCCTTCGAAAGTGGTGCGGAGTCAGGCGGCGCCAGCAAAAGTGAAGCCAAGTGACCCTGGCGGCAAACAGTTTGCGCATCGCGATTCAAAAGTTCTCGGTCGTCTGGGCGACAACGGTTCGTCCGCCAGTGGGGCACGTAAGGTGTCAACGCTCTCGATCGGTCGTGATGGCATTGTGCGCGGCGGTGCAACGGGGGCTGCTACTGCGGTGGCATCAGAGACAAGTGCAAGCACAGAAGTGCCATCTGTGGAGGTTCCGGGTATTTCTGTCGTAGATGCCTTTGCAAAACCTGCCGCTGGCTCTCAGCAGCAAGGCCGCCGCGTTGAAACGTTGAACGTCAATCGCAATTCTTCTGGCGGCACGGCGGCACAGCCGTCGGCGAAACGTGCGCCCGCCAAGCCAATTATAATTGCCGAAACAAAACCAACTGCGGCTGCGCCGCGGCCAAAGCCCAAGCCGGCGCAACTCGGTGCCCCAGAACAGAAAGTTGCTGCGCGCACGAAACCAAAATCAAGTGGCAGTGCGACGCGCAATGGTTACGTCGTCGTTCTCGCGTCTGTGCCTGTGTCTAGTACGAGCCGTGTGAAGGCACTTACGCAGTTTGCCAACATTCAGCAAAAGTACGGTACGCTCCTCGGTAGTAGAAAACCTGATGTTGTCGAAGCGGATCTTGGTGCCAAGGGCACATACCATCGCTTGTTGGTCGGCCCGCCCGGGTCTCGTACCTCAGCCAGCCGATTGTGCTCGAAGTTGAAGTCTGCCGGCTACGGTGGCTGCTGGGTTACGGCGTACTAGACGTCGTGCATGTTCCCAATGGACAATGCAGGCGGGCAAAATGCGCAGTAGTTTGATTGCGGGCGCATCCGGCGCAGTTCTGACAGCTGGCGAACGCGACTTTTACGCCGAAGCCAGACCGGCCGGGTTCATTCTTTTTGCACGCAACTGTGCGTCGCATGACCAGATCCGCAAACTCATTGACGATGTGCGCTCGGCCGTCGGCGCAGATGATTTTCTCGTTTTGATTGATCAAGAAGGTGGTCGCGTTCAGCGTCTGCGCCCGCCTCTTGGCCGTGCGCTGCCACCGGCAATTGCCTATGGTCGCGCATTCGAGAGGGGCGCCCCAATGGCAGTCGACGCCGCACGTGACGTCGCACGGTTGATGGCGGCTGACCTGAAAGAACTTGGCATCAACTGTGTTTGTGCCCCTGTGCTCGATTTGCCGGTGGCTGGTGCTCATGAGATTATTGGCGACCGTGCTTACGGTACGGCAGTTGAACAGATCGTGCCGCTGGCGCGGGCGGTGGGTGAGGGCTTCATTGCGGGTGGTGTTGTGCCGGTGATTAAGCATATTCCCGGTCATGGCCGCGCCACGGCCGACAGCCATCTGGCTCTGCCAGTGGTCGACACGCCACATGGCGAATTGCTTAAAACGGATTTTGCACCCTTTAAAGCTCTGGCCGATATGCCGGCGGCAATGACCGCACACGTGGTGTTTTCGAGCCTTGATGCCGAGGCGCCTGCGAGCACCTCAAAATTGGTCACAGATAACGTAATGCGAGGCGAAATCGGGTTTGACGGCCTGTTGATGAGCGACGATCTCAGCATGAAAGCGCTCGACGGCGCGATGCGGGCGCGTGCCGAAGCCGTGATTGCTGCGGGCTCAGATGTCGCGTTGCACTGTAACGGTGAGTTGGCTGAAATGGTCGACGCAGCCGCTGGCGTGCCGGCAATGAGCGGTAAGTCGCTGGACCGATTTATAGCTGCTTGTGCAATCACAATGGTGTCGGAGCCCTTTGATCAAGCCCGTTCAGAGGCCGCATTAACGGCCATTCTTGGGTCTTAGGCAGCCGTTCCTGAATCAGTGTAATCTCTTTCGCTATAGCGGCAGACCTGCCGGAAACTGAAGGCCTTGATATGATCAGCGATGATCCGACGAGCGATCAACCGGACGTGGAGAAAGAGGCAGCGCGAGCCGAACCTCTCGCTACCGCCTGGGAGGATGATCCGGCTGATGGTGTTGCCGGTCAGGCGTCCGCATTTGTGATTGATGTCGAAGGCTTCGAGGGCCCGCTTGATTTGTTGCTCGCCCTGGCTCGCACGCAAAAAGTCGACATTGCGAAAATCTCGGTGCTTGCGTTGGTCGAGCAGTACCTCGGATTCATATCTGAACTACAGAAAATGCGGCTCGAAGTTGCCGCCGACTATCTGGTTATGGCGGCGTGGCTGGCTTTTCTGAAATCACGCCTGTTGCTGCCGCGTGAAGATGATGATGGGGATGACGAAACCGCCGAGATGTTAGCGGCGCGTCTTGCGTTTCGGTTGCAACGGTTGGAGGCGATGCGCAATGCCGCAGCCCAACTGATGACCCGACCTCGGCTTGGCAAAGATGTGTTTGCGCGCGGCCAGCCAGAAGGCTTCAAAACGATCCGCGAGACGCACTACACGGCGAAGTTTTACGATTTTCTGAAAGCATATGCCGATCAACGCCATCGCACCGTTGTTGTGACACACGTTGTGAAACGACGCACGGTGTGGTCAATCAAGGATGCGCGCATCAGACTTGAACGGATGGTTGGAAAAGGCCTCCCAGATTGGGTGCAGCTTGATCTGTTCTTAGAGCGCTTTGTGCCAACGCCTGAAGAGTTGCGCACGGCAGCGGCGAGTTCGTTCGGTGCAACATTGGAAATGGCGCGCGACGGTGTGCTGGAGATCCAGCAGGAAAAGCCGTTCGGCCCGATTTATCTGCGCCACCGCATTCGGGACGATCATACCGCCCCGTCGGCCCAATAGTATTTGAGAGAGTTGAAGACCCGTGTCGAACCGTGACCCAGGAGATCGAAAACCTGTGATGGGACCACCGAAATTAAGCGTTGTCGGCGAGCACACCTCTGACCAGGATGCCGAACAGGACAACACCGCACCAGCGACGCAAGACGCGCTGGATCACGACACAATACCGGACCTAGCAACCAATGTATCAGCGTTGCCGTCGGCCGATCGCGGTGAGAAGTTGCGCATTCTGGAAGCGTTGTTGTTTGCTGCAGCTGAGCCGCTCGATGAAACCTACCTCGGGCGTCATTTGCCGGAGAGTGACGATGTCGCCGCTTTGCTTGAAGAGATCAAAGGTTTCTACGCGGGACGGGGAATTAATTTGACGCGTATTGCAGGGCGGTGGGCCTTCCGGACGGCGCCCGATCTTGCCTACCTGTTGGAACGCCACGCCAAAGCTGAGCGCAGGCTTTCGAAGGCTGCATTGGAAACGATGGCGATCATTGCCTACCACCAGCCTGTGACGCGTGCTGAAATTGAAGACATCCGTGGCGTGTCAACATCGAAGGGCACGATTGATGTGCTGCTGGAAACGGGCTGGATCCGTCCACGTGGTCGTCGCCGTGCACCGGGCCGTCCCGTGACTTACGGCACAACAGTTGATTTCCTAGACCACTTCGGATTGGACCAAGTTGGCGATCTGCCAGGATTGAACGAGTTGAAAGGTGCCGGGCTTCTGGACGGTGCGTTGCCGCCTGGGTTCTCCGTGCCGGCGCCGACAGATGTTGCGGCATTGATGCCGGACGAGCTGCCGCTTGAGGATGAATTTGACGATAGCCAGGGTGACCTGTTGCTGGCGGATGAAGATGAGGCCGGCGGTGAGACGGATGGCGACGAAGATGGCAACGGCGACGCCTCAGTCCGCAATGATGATGGGCAGTAAGCAATCGGTGCAGCATCAACCCAAGGGCCATTGTTGACGCCTTTAGTGAAGTTCACTTGCCCCCGGACGCAGTCTCGCGCCATAACCAAGGTCTTGCTCCTCGGTGGGGCATTTGTGTCATGTGTAAAAGGTCGCATTTTGGATCTAAGCCGCATATTTTCTGGCCACAGCAAGCGTCTTTACGATGAGATCGGAAAAGAACCGGTGCCGCGTGCGCGGGCGGCTGCGACGTTTGCTGCGCGTGTGACATTCGAAGG
>JAJFHI010000409.1 GCA_021775715.1 Hyphomicrobiaceae bacterium
GCCGAGCACATCGACCGCAAGTGGGATCTGGTGCTCGATGAGCTGCCCGACCAACCGGTTATCTCTGAAGGTGTCGAATTTGAAGGTCAGCCACAACTGCGCGACCGAGCTTTGAATATGGACGGCAAGGAAGATGCCGGCTCGGTGCTCGATTGAACTCAAGTAAACGATGGACCGATACAGCATGAGCGAAACACCGGCGCATGCTGGAACATCTGCACCTGTCAGAAGCACATCAGGCAACATCGCAGAATTCGCTACAGATCCTTCGACTCCCATAACTCTGACGCTTGATCTCGACGATCGGGATCTTGCGCGTGAAGTTGCGGGTGCACTGCAGGAACTCGTGATCCCGACGCCGGATGCCTTGACCCTGTTTGAAAACGGCCCCGACCGGTGGCGCATAGACAGCTATTATACCAAGGCCGTCGACGCCGCCGAGTTGCATCAAACGCTAACCAATACCGTCGGCCAATCGCTTCCAAGGTTCTCTCAAGCCATCGTACCGGACGAGAACTGGGTTGCAATCTCACAAGCCGCTTTGCCCGCTGTCACCGCCGGCCGTTTTACCGTCCACGGCAGCCATGACTGCCACCGTATTGCACGCGGCCCCAACAGCATCTTGATCGACGCGGCTGAAGCCTTTGGCACAGCCCATCACCCCACAACTCTCGGCTGCCTTCGCGCGCTCGATATTCTGACACGCCGCCCGCCACAACGACGCCGAGCGTTCAAAAACTGCCTGGACCTCGGCTGCGGATCGGGTGTTCTTGCAATTGCTCTTGCCCGGGCTCTGCCGAGCGCCACGTTCCTTGCAAGCGACATGGACCAGCAATCGGTCGTCGTCGCGGCCAGGAACATGCGTATCAACGGCGCCCATGCCCGAATAGAAACGATCGCAGCCGTTGGCACTGCACACCCACGAATCCGTAACCGCGCGCCGTTTGATCTCGTTGTCGCAAATATTCTGGCAGGACCGTTGATCCAGCTTGCCGGTGATATCCGCCGTGCGACTAAGCCGTGTGGCACGCTTGTTCTTTCTGGACTTTTGATCGGGCAAGCACCGGCAGTTATTGCGACATATCTGGCTTATGGATTTCGCTTGGTTCAACACGACCGCATCGCGGAGTGGTCGACACTCACATTGCAACGGCGCAATTAGTTCGAACCACGAACGCAAAAAAAACAACGGCGCAGGAGTTGATCCTTGCGCCGCTGCCTTGCTCATTATCATCTAAACTTTGAGAGTACGAAATAATCGCTAAGCCACGGTTTCCGTGTGTCAAAACGAAGTACCCTACTGGCTAATTACGAGGAGTTCGCCTCCCGGAGAAGACCAAATGCGGCAACGCAGCAATGCAATTAATGCATGAGGTCGGGGATGCTTTTTAATTCCTCCCAATGCCCAATAGACGGACAATATTGACATTTTTCCTGTTGATTAGGCCGGTCAATGTCATCAAATCAATAGGATTCACTTTCGTGCATGACGCGAATGTGACGAACTGAAAAAACTCTGCGCGTAGATGCCTAGCCCAATGCGCGATTTCCACGCCGCTACCACCTGCAAGAGACTCCATGTTCCAAACATTCGACGCCGATCCTCAACCCGACCTCGCCCGCCCACGCGTCGCGGGCCTCCGGCAAATACTGACAGCCTCTAAGGTCGATGCATTTCTTATCCCGCGCGCCGACGAACACCAAGGCGAGTATGTGCCACCGAGCGCGGAGCGCCTGCTCTGGCTGACAGGTTTTTCAGGATCGGCGGGCATAGCGGTCGTCGGAAAGACAAAGGCAGCGCTTGTCGTCGATGGCCGCTACACTGTGCAGGCGCGCGCAGAGGTCAACACGAAGATTTTTGATCTGCCAGTCTTCAAGACCGGTGCGCTTTCCGAATGGGTCAATGCCAATTTGCCAACGGGCTCGACTGTCGGGTTTGACCCGTGGCTGCACACTGTACGTGACATTGAGAACATCGGCCGCGCGCTTGAGGCTCGAAAAATCCGTCTCAAGCCTATGCCGCGTAACCTTGTTGACCGGACCTGGGGCCGAGACCGTCCGAAACCGCCACTGGCAGCAATTTCGATACAGCCTATGAAGTACGCAGGACGCACTTCAGCTGATAAAATCGCCGATGTGCAAAAAGAACTTGGCGACCATAATCAGGCAGCCGTTGTTCTGACACTACCTGATTCCATTGCATGGCTTTTCAACATTCGCGGTGGAGACATAGCCCACAATCCAGTTCCTCTTGCATTCGCGATTGTTTCAGCGTCAGGCAAGGCCAAGCTGTTTGTGGCGCCAGAAAAAATCTCTGCCGAAGTCAAAGCGCATCTCAAGCCTGTCGCGCGGACGTATCATCCGGACGAACTCAAAACGCACATCAGCGAATTGAAAACCGTCAAGAAGAAGGTGCGGTTGGACCCGGCCACGGCCGCGTGGTGGTTTGCACGTGCGCTTGGCACCAAAAACATCGCGCGCCAGTCCGACCCGTGCCTTGCCATGAAGGCACACAAAAACATCGCGGAAATCAAAGGCGCGCGTTCCGCTCATCTCCGCGATGGCGTCGCCATCGCCGAATTCTTGTGCTGGATCGATGAAAACGTAGGCAGTGGCGCCGTCGACGAAATCACAGCGGTCGAAAAACTGGAAGCGTGCCGGCAAGCAACAGGTGCGCTGCGCGACATCAGCTTCGACACGATCTCGGGAAGTGGTCCCAACGGCGCAATCGTCCACTACCGTGTCAGCACGGCGACAAATCGAAAACTGCAGCGCGGAGAACTGTATCTGGTTGACTCAGGCGCGCAATATCAGGACGGCACGACTGACATTACTCGTACGATTGCCATCGGCAAACCGACCGACGAGATGCGCGACCGTTTCACCCGCGTCCTCAAGGGCCACATCGGTCTCGCAACAGCGCGGTTTCCTGTCGGGGCACGCGGTGTTGATCTCGACCCGTTTGCCCGCCGCGCACTATGGGACGCTGGCCTCGATTATGGGCACGGCACCGGCCATGGCATCGGCAGCTATCTCTCTGTTCACGAAGGCCCGCAATCAATCTCACGCGCCGGGATGGTGCCGTTGCAAGCGGGCATGCTTTGCTCCAACGAACCCGGCTACTACAAAGAAGGTGCTTACGGCATCCGCATTGAAAACCTCGTGCTCGTCGAGCCCGCGACAAAACCCGCCGGCGGCGACAAAGCGATGCTCAGCTTCGAAACGCTGACGCTGGCGCCGATCGATCGCAGGCTTATTGTGAAAAAAATGCTCTCAGACGAGGAACGCAAATGGCTCAATGACTATCACGCGATGGTCCTCGAAAAACTTTCACCCAAGGTCGACAGCAAAACCTCCGCCTGGCTGAAAACCGCGACGAAACCGTTGTAAGGAGCATTTACCCGGTGCTGCCATCACCCTCGATCAACTGGCGCCAATCGTCTTCGGTTATCACTGTGACACCGAGGCTTTCAGCTTTGGCGAGCTTGGAGCCAGCGTCGGCACCAGCAACGACATAGTCCGTCTTCTTCGACACAGAACCAGCAACCTTCGCCCCGAGACGTTCGGCCTGGGCCTTGGCTTCTGACCGACCGATGGTTTGCAGTGTGCCCGTAAACACAACCGTTTTTCCGGCAACCGCGCTGCCTTCAACCGGGGTTGCAGCCGCCATATCGTCAATCGTCAACTGCGCCCGTAGATCAGAGATCGCCTCGGCATTGTGCGGTTCATCAAAAAACTCAATCAGCGCGCGCACGACCACCAAGCCAATACCATCCTGGTTGGCAATCTCGCTGTAGGCTTCGCCTGGGAACTGCTCGCTAGCGTTTGTCGCCGTAGCAACGAGAGCTGACACATCTTCTTCAAATGCTGCTGCCAATGCTGTCGCAGCCTTTTTCGGTGCAATCTTCAAAGCAACAAGGCGGTCGGCAAGAGGGGCAGCCAACAGACCTTCCGTTTGAAGCGCAGGTGCGGCGATGGCTATCCGCCTTATTGCGGCCTGCGCGGTTTTTTCGCCCACGCCCGGGATCGCCAGCATACGAAGATAGTCCGGACCGGGCGCGGCCTTCGCGGCACGCTCAACGGCTCCTGCCAGGTTGTTCCAGCTAACATATGCCCTGGCCAGATCGCGTGACGTTCCCTCGCCGACATGACGAATACCTAGCGCGTATAAAAAGCGGTCGAAAGAAATCGCGCGGCGCTCTTCAATGGCCGCGAACAGCTTCGTCGCAGATTTTTCGCCAAAGCCCTCCTCGTCCTGAAGGCGCTTTTCAGACCGCGCATCGCGAGCCGCAAACGTGAAGATATCCGCTGGTCTCATAATCCGGCCATCGTCGTAGAAGACATCAATCTGCTTGTCACCGAGACCTTCGATATCAAACGCATTTCGCGAAACGAAATGCTTCAGGCGCTCTTTAGCTTGTGCCGGACAGATCAGGCCACCGGTACACCGGCGCACAACATCCGCCTCGCCGGTCTTCTCATCAACCTCTCGCACGGCATGACTTCCGCAAGCCGGGCACACGGTCGGAAACTCAAACGGCTTCAAGTTCCTCGGGCGCTTCTCAGGGATACTGCGCACGATCTGCGGAATGACGTCGCCAGCACGCTGGACCACAACGGTATCGCCGACACGCACATCCTTTCGCATGATCTCATCTTCGTTGTGCAGCGTCGCGTTTGACACCACGACACCGCCAACTGTCACCGGCTCCAATTTGGCAACCGGCGTTAGCGCACCGGTCCGGCCAACCTGAATTTCGATATCACGCAGAACCGTCATCGCCTGTTCGGCTGGAAACTTGTGTGCAATCGCCCAGCGCGGGCTGCGTGACACAAACCCCAGACGGCTCTGATAATCCAGCCGGTTGACCTTGTAGACGACACCATCGATGTCGTAGCCAAGCTGGCTGCGTGATTCATAAATCTTGTTGTAGTGCGCCAGCATATCCTCAGTGGCTTTGCACAGGGTCGTCAGAGGATTAACCGGCAGACCCCATTTTACAAAAGCTTCAAGCACACCCAGTTGCGTGTCGGCCGGCAGTTCTGTCGCTTCACCCCAGGCGTAAGCAAAGACGCGC
>JAJFHI010000410.1 GCA_021775715.1 Hyphomicrobiaceae bacterium
ATCCACCAAGGGCATCTTGAGAGTTCCAATGTCGATCCGGTTCGTGAGATTACCGACCTTATTCAGGCGCAGCGCTCCTATGAAATGAACTCAAAAATCATCCAAGCCGTCGACGACATGTTTGGCACGATTGCAAAGGGAATTCGATGAATTCACTTCGAGGCAGAATGCATAATCCTTTATTGCACGTCATCTTTGCGGTCTCGATTGTTGTTTGTAGCGTCGCATCATTTTCTTGTCGCTCGGAAGCGGGGCGGATAGTTTCAATACCTGTCACGAGCATCGTCCTCTATCCCGGAGACGCGATATCTAACGCAGTTTTGGTGATGCGAAAAATGCGGTCACGCAAGCTTGGAGCGATGCCAGTGATCCGTGATCCATCACAACTGAGAGGGCGAGTTGCGCTCCGAACGATTTTGCCCGGACGGCCAATTTTTCTCAACAGTGTAGGTATTCCCGACGTGATTAAGCAGGGAAGCTTGGTTGTTGTGCAATTCAAAGTGGGTACGCTCGCGATTTCAAGCCGTGCAAACGCGCTGCAATCAGGCAGAACCGGTGACATGATTACTTTGCGAAATATTGAAACGGGACGCGTTATTTCCGGCCGAGTTGGCGCAGATAAAATCGTTAGGGTTGACGGACAATGAAATCATTTATTGTTGTGTTTTGTCTTTGTATCTTGGCGTCGACGGTCGCTGGGGCCGGAACCCGACTGAAAGACATCACAACCGTTGGGGGCGTGCGAACCAACCAACTTGTTGGATATGGACTGGTTATCGGTTTGAACGGCACCGGAGATAGCTTACGTAGCTCGCCATTCACGGGCCAAAGTCTGAAGTCGATGCTTGATAGTATGGGCATCAATATTCGCGGGCAGGATGTTCGAACACGCAACATTGCAGCTGTCATTGTGACAGCTGAGCTGCCTCCATTTCTGGGTCTTGGATCGCGTATTGATGTTACGGTTTCGTCCATGGGAGATGCGACCTCTCTTGTTGGTGGCTCTCTTGTTATGAGTCCGTTGTCGGGTGCAGACAAAAAGGTTTACGCGGTGGCCCAGGGGGCTGTGGCGTCTTCTGGAGTTGTGGCGGAAGGGCGCGCAGAGAGACTGACGAGCGGCGTACCAACAAGTGGACGTATTCCCAACGGTGCTATGGTGGAACGTGAGTCGCCGCGCGTTGTCGGTAGCAAAAATCAACTGGTTCTAGAATTGCGCAATCCAGACTTTTCAACCGCTGTAAGAGTTTCGGAAGCAATTAATGCATTTACGCGTCGCCGGTTTAGGGGCTCGTTGGCTCGTGAACGGGACGCGAGGTCCGTTTCCGTTCGTGTTCCAAGGGGCATCACAGCGACTCGGTACATTGCGATGTTGGGTGAACTCGAAGTGGTCCCGGATTCACCGGCCCGCATCGTTGTCGACGAGCGGACGGGTACGATCGTAATCGGTAAAGACGTTCAAATCTCAACTGTCGCGGTCGTGCATGGGTCAGTTGTCGTGCGGGTCACGGAAGACGAGCTTGTATCTCAACCCGCACCATTTTCCGATGGAGAAACGGTCGTTACACCGCAAACCGAAGTTGCTGCCAAGCAGGACGGCGGGGATCTATCGATCGTTAAGGGAAACAATCTAAAAACTCTCGTCAATGGTTTGAACCGCATTGGTTTGAAGCCATCTGGTATCATTGCAATTTTGCAGGCGATTAAGTCGTCGGGTGCGCTGCAGGCGGATCTGGTGGTGCAATGATCCGGTCACGACCAGAACTCGGCGAAGCCTCGAACATTGTGATCAATTGTCGTGTGCTTGTCTGCACGATAGTCGCTTTGTTCATTGGCTCGCTTGTGTTTGCGTCAGTAGGCCAAGCGCAGTCGGCTTTTCCAAAGGACGCGTGGGCTACGGAATTGATTGAGCCCGAGCTGGCAGACTATTGGGGCGAGAAGAAAACGCCCATGGACGTTGAACGAGGACCCGCTGACCGGTTTTCAGCTCGGCGTAATTATATTCCATTGCCGGCGCGAAACCCAAGGCAGAAGGCGATGCCGGCCATGGCGCAAAAGATACCTGCCGAACCTCCTCCTGAGACTTTGATCACAACTGGCGCAATAGAGAAAACGATCCCACCTGCACCAGTTGAATTACCAAAGTCGAAACTTGCGAGAAATTATTGCTTGGCGTTGAAGAGTGGAGCTGAGAACGCGCGGCTTGAATGGCAGAGAAGAGACTTGGAGAAAGTTAAAACGCTGGTCCAACAGCAGACCAACGAACTTAAGAAAAAGATCTCTGAGCTAGAAATGTGGTTCGGTCGGCGGCAGGCGATCGCGATGGATTACGAAAAACAGCTCATGCATATCTACAAGCAGATGCAGCCTGACAATGCAGCAAATCAGTTGGGCAGCATGAAGGTCAGTATCGCCAAGCGGATCTTGTTGATGCTTGGCCCTGGGAACGCCAGCGCAATCCTTGATGAAATGGACCCAACCAAGGCTGCAGCACTCACGTCGTTGATAGCTACGGAAGCGCGAAGCTTGGCCATGCAGTCGAAAGCTGCAAAGAAAATAGCAGGCAATGTGCAATGAAGTTGCAAGTTATTTTATCGACAATTTTATTGTCCGGTCTGCTCGGCGGTTGTGCGGGGAATGTGCGAGAAATTGGCCAGTCGCCGTTGATGTCTCCTATTGGCGAGGGGCTCGTCCAAGAAACAGCTGCTATACCTCTGTCCGATAGTTATGAAGATGGCGTTGAGACTGGGTCCACTTGGAGGGATGAGGGCCGCGATCTTTTTCGAGATCCACGTGCTCGGCGCAAAGGCGATATTCTGACAGTTGAGATATCAATCAAAGACAAAGCGTCTCTCGACAACTCCTCCAATCGATCACGCGATTCGACCGGAGGCGTTGGTGCCAATTTGGACTTTTCCGGGACAGCCAAATTCTTTAAAGCAACGGGTGATGCTGCTGCCAATTTAGATTTCAATGGCAATACGGAAACCAAAGGAAGCGGCACGATAAAACGTTCGGAAAGTATTGAACTACTTGTGGCTGCGATTGTTGTTGATGTTTTGCCAAACGGGAATCTGTTGGTGAGTGGAAGTCAGGAAGTTCGTGTGAATTATGAGCTGCGTGAGCTTCGCGTTTCGGGGATCGTCCGGCCTCGTGACATTAATACAGACAATAAAATTTCGTACGAAAAGATAGCCGAGGCTCGCATCGATTACGGTGGGCGTGGGCGATTGACGGAAGTACAGCAACCGGGATGGGGCCATCAACTGTTTGATCTCATTACTCCGTTTTAAGTAGATTCTAAGTTAATGAAGGCTGTCAAAATTGGCTGACGAAGAGAAAAAATCATCCAAGAGTAGCATGCCCTTCATTGTGGGTCTGGTCGTCGTGACACTTGTTGCGGCTGGTGGCGGCGTTGGCTTGTCGATGCTTTCGCCAGCTTCTGAAGATGGCGACCATGGCCCGGAAGTGAGTTCCCACAGTACGGAAAAAAAAGAGACGGACGGTAAGCCTGCTAAAGAAGGTCAGCAAGTTTCGGTGCTTGTTCCGATGAAGCCGATCATAACAAATATCGGCAAGGAATCGAAGACGTTGATCCGGATCGAGTCGATACTCGTCATGAAAGCGGAACATTCGGACAAATCTGACTATATGGCTGACAAAATTTCCGAAGACATTCTGGTTTATCTCAGATCGATTTCACTACGCGATATTGAAGGGGCATTGGGGCTTTTGAACTTGATGGAAGATTTGAATATTCGTGCCGCGGCGCGCAGCGAACAAAAAGTCTCGGAAGTTCTCATTCAGTCATTGGTGGTTGAGCGATGATAGGCCGCCTCTTCGCCACAACCATTTTCTTGGTTCTAACAACATACGATGTGCAGGCACAGTCTCTGGGCATCGATCTTTCTGCAACCGGAAGCGATGGCGCCACGAGCTCACGCATCATTCAGTTGGTTGTCGCAATCACCGTTCTGTCGGTTGCGCCCGGACTGCTGATCATGCTCACGACATTCACGAGATTTACGATCGTTCTGTCATTTCTAAGAACGGGTCTTGGGCTGCAAACATCACCAGCCAATCTCGTTTTGATCAGCTTGGCTCTCTTTATGACATTCTACGTCATGTCGCCGACGTTTGATAAGGCCTGGCAAAACGGTATTAGTCCGCTGCTGGAAAACAAGATAACGGAGAAGGAAGCCTTCGCAAAAGTTGCCCAGCCTTTTCGTGCGTTTATGGTCGCGAATGTCAGGCCAAAGGATCTGAGCCTGTTCCAAGACCTGGCAAGGGAACGATTTGGGGAAAATACAACGGCATACGATCTCGAAACTATCGAAATGCGCATCTTGGTGCCGGCGTTTATGATTTCAGAGCTGAGGAGAGGTTTTGAAATTGGCTTCCTGATCATCCTGCCTTTTCTCGTTATTGATATGGTGACTGCTATGATCACGATGTCGATGGGGATGATGATGCTGCCGCCAACAGTGTTGTCGCTTCCGCTAAAAATACTTTTCTTTGTTTTGATTGACGGCTGGAATCTACTTGTCGGCGGACTTGTAAGGTCAGTCGTCTGAGTGGATTAGGATTAGCAAAAAAGTAAGCTATTTATTTTATGTATCAGGTGTGGCGAGTTGCGGCTGCTATGCAGCCTGTGGGCATGATGCCGTCCTCGCTATGCCGGATCGCCCGGTATGTCCCAAGTATGCTTATAAAAGGGACATCTCCTTATGAATAGTATTATGACAAATGCAGCCGCGATGACGGCTTTGCAGTCGCTTAATGAAACCAACAAATCGTTGGAAATGACGCAGAACCGAATTTCAACGGGACTGAGTGTTGGTTCCGCTCAAGACAACGCGGCCTACTGGTCAATTGCCACGACGATGCGTTCCGACAACTCTGCACTGTCAACAGTTCAAGATGCGCTCGGCCTTGGTGCTGCAACCGTTGATGTTGCGACCACCGGTATGGAATCTGCGATCGATATCACAACGCAGATCAAATCGAAGCTCGTTGCAGCTGCACAGCCCGGTGTTGACCGGAGTAAGGTGCAGAGTGAAATCACTGAGCTGCAGAACCAATTGGTAAGCGTTACAGATTCCGCTTCATTCTCGGGGCAGAACCTCCTTTCAGTCGACTCTTCGGCTGCTGGATACAACGCTACGAAATCGATTGTGTCTTCGTTTACGCGCGATTCTGCAGGCGCTGTATCTGTTGGAACGATTGATCTCGACGTTTCCAGCACTGCATTGTTCGATGCAAATGCTGCCGCTACTGGTATCCTTGACACAAACAGCACGACGACAAACGGTGCCGTCGTTTACAATGTAGCAGACCTCGACATTTCGGCGTTGACGGATTCTACAGCTGATCTTGCTGACCTTTCGGAAATTATCTCCACGGTTGATGGTGCAATTTCTTCGATGACAACTGCGGCAGCCGACCTGGGTGCACAGCGTTCACGCGTTGACATGCAGAACGACTTTGTCTCGAACTTGATGGATGCCATTGAGCGCGGCATTGGCTCTCTCGTAGATGCTGACATGAATGAAGAGTCAACTCGGTTGCAGGCCCTTCAGGTTCAACAGCAGCTTGGTGTGCAGGCTATGAGCATTGCGAACCAGTCAAGTCAGTCGATCTTGTCACTGTTCAGATAGATTTAAACAAAATCTGACGAAGATTGGCCACGTTGCTCCCAGCGTGGCCAATTTTTTGACAACTCTCGCGCAAGGTAGCGCCCGTACCCTTTCCTCACGTCTCTAGATCGTCGAGGAAATGCGTATGGAAAGCCTAGCCATGCTTGACCAGATCAGGTCTGGCCTTTTGTCGTTGGGAGTAAAACGCCTCGTTTTGCTTGGTGTCGCCGGCCTCGCGGTGCTTCTCAGCATCATGAGTGGCGCGTATTTCGTCTGGCAGCCAGAACATACAACTTTATATGTTGGGCTTGAGGCTCGTGAAGCAAGCCGAATTGGCGCGACGCTCGCGGAATCTGGTATTCGATTTAGCTCCAACGCTGAAGGTACCAAAGTTTCGGTTGCGCGCGGCGACCTGAATCGAGCTCGGATGGTTTTAGCCGAGAAGGGCCTCCCGGGAAGTGCCAACGCGGGTTACGAATTGTTCGATACTCTTGGCTCAATGGGGCTCACCTCATTTATGCAAGAAATAACTCGCGTGCGGGCGCTCGAGGGTGAGATCGTACGTACGCTTCAGTCCATGCAGGGAATACGTGCGGCGCGGGTACATCTCGTCTTGGCCGA
>JAJFHI010000042.1 GCA_021775715.1 Hyphomicrobiaceae bacterium
ACCGCCGGTTTCAAGCAACGCATCGCGCTCGTCAGAGATGACGATTTTAGGCTTCGTGCGCTGCGCAAGATGGGTTTCAAGTTTGTCGGCCAGGTAGTGAACATTGACGACGGCACGGCCGACGCCCGCGTCTGCGAGGCGATCAAGGACATGATCGATAAGCGGACGCCCAGCTAGAGGGACAAGCGGCTTTGGCATCGTGTCCGTCAGCGGGCGCATACGTTTGCCAAGCCCGGCCGCAAAGACCATCGCGTTTTCAGGTGCCCAGCTCATAAGTGATGACGTCCTCAGTATTTCGATGACATTCGGCTTCAGACAAAAATTGGAAAAAGCGCTTGTTCAGTCCGGTGGGACACGATTGCGTCCTCCCGACTCGACCGCCGGTGTAGCAACCGAATATGGCATGTTATCAAATATTGAGCGGCGTCGACCGTCTCTCCACCGGAAAGTGGTCGTCATACCAAGCCCTGAGGTCCTGCAATTTGGGGTGCGCGAGGTCGCGGGCCAGATAACGCCAGAGCCGTGGCATATGTGCCAGATAAATTGGCTTGCCATCACGTTTGGCGAGGCGTGCGAAAATGCCGAGAATTTTGGTGTTTCGCTGTGCGCCAAGAATGGCGTAGCTCAAACGAAACTGAGCCTCGTCAAATGCGCTGTCGTGTGCTGCCGCCTTGGTGCAGTAGTAACCGAGGAGTTCTGCTTCAACCGTCTCGACAATATCAACACGCGCGTCCTGTAGTAGGGAAACAAGGTCATAGGCCATCGGCCCGCGGAGAGCGTCCTGCACGTCGATGAGACCGACGGCTTTGACACCGGAGCGTTCCGGCAATGCGATAAGGTTCGGCGAGTGAAAGTCGCGCAATGCCCAGCCGTGAGGCACACCTGCGAGATATTCAAATAATGGGTTCCAAGCGGAAGCGAATGCAGAGCGTGCGGCATGAGGAATGTCGGTCCCGTAAGCAGCCGGCCAATACCAATCCGTTAGCAATTCAGTTTCGATAGCCAACGCACCGGCGTCGTATCGCGGAAGTTGATACGGCGTGCTGTTGGTGACTGGAAGGTTTGCGGGAGGTGGTGATTGGCGCAAAGTCAACAACACATCGACGGCAACCCGATATCGCTCGGTCGGATCTTCGCCGGAGGCGACGACCGTTTGGTAGACGTCGTTGCCGAAGTCTTCGAGAACAACGAAACCATTGTTGATGTCTACGCCATAAATAAACGGTGCGCTAAGGCCGGCATTGCGCAGCGCCATTGTGATCGCAATAAACGGTCGAACGTTTTCGGCCAGGTGTGCGATGCGGCTGTAAGGTAGGCCATCGCGGACGGGTGGACCATCGGGTTGCTCGGCCCAGTCCATAATGATGGCGCCTGCGTCCCCTGCGCTTTGAATGCGCGCGTATCTGCGAACGGACGCGTCTCCTTGGAGGTAGCGCAGGTGCGAAGCCTGACTCCTGTCGGATGACGTGATGACGTCGTGAAGTGCCCGCAAGCGTTCGACTCGCGTTGCATTCGTTCCGCTGATCTCAATCGTGCGTGGCTGGTCTTCGAAGTCGCCGGTATCGTCAATGCGTAACTGGAATGCAGCTGGCGGAATAAGGTCGCCACCTTGTTCCGGCCATTCAATGATGGCGATGCCGTTCGCGAGGCAATGCTCCAGGCCAAGTTCGTCAAGCTCTTCGGGAGCGCTGAGGCGGTAAAGGTCAAAGTGCGCCACGGACATGCGCCGCGCCTCATATGTCTGCACAAGAGTGTAGGTTGGGCTTGGAATTTCCTGGACTGCGTCATCAAGCAAGGCTCGTATCATCGCACGTGCCAGCGTCGTTTTTCCCGCGCCGAGTTCACCAGACAACGTCACGACATCGCCTGGCTGCACCGCAAACGCTAGCTCTTCGGCAATGCGCGCGACATCGAATTCAGTGCAGTTTTCCAGGCGGAAGGATGATGTCATGAAGATCTGGGAGCGCTGTTGGAAAATCTATGGGAACCTGTGCGCACTCTGCGGTTATCGCACGTGTTGCACAACCGTTACGCCGTCGCATCCTTTATCCGTGTGTGCCAGTGCGCGGTGAGGCCATGGCCTCTTTGGCCTCGTCCTCGGCTTCAACCACCTCAAGGGAAGCAAGCGCGAGGGCTTCGTCGGTACTGTTGTTATAGTCCGTCTCGATTGTGGCCGTTTCGCGCTCAGGCAGGCAAACGGTCACGCGAGTTCCGACGTCTTCCTGCGATTGCAGGATCATTTCACCGCCGTGCAGTTCAATCAAGTTTTTGACGATCGAAAGACCAAGGCCGACGCCGCGATGTTGTGAGCCTTTGCTCTTGCTCTCGAAGCGTTCAAAGACGCGGTCCTGCTCAGCCTCGGAAATGCCAATGCCACGGTCTTCAACCTGGAATATAACTGTGCCATCGTCGCGCCAGCAGGTAAGAAGCACAACGCCGTCTTCATGAGAGAAGCCAACAGCATTCGACAGCAGATTGTAGAGCACCTGGCGGATGCGGGCACGGTCGCCGACGAATGTTTCGGCGTCATCCGCAATGGCAATGTCAAGTATCAGGCCTTTGCGTTCCGCGCGATCTTGTACTCCGGCGATTGCGGATTCAATGGTTTCGCGCACAGACAACTGCTCGCGCTCCAGTTCAATATCGCCGGCGTCCATGGTTGTCAGATCGAGAATGTCATCGATGATGGCAAGCAGCGTTTTCGATGATGAGGTGATGTCCGCCAGATATTCGCGTTGCTTTTCATTCAATGTGCCGATGTGCGGTGCAGACAGGAGATCGCTGAAGCCGATAATTGCGGTCAATGGTGTGCGCAGTTCATATGAGACGTGACCGATAAACTGGTTTTTCAAACGGTCGGCAACAACAAGAGCTTCGTTGCGTTCGACAAGTGCGCGTTCGTAGCGCTTGACGTCGGTGACATCTGCGAAAGTCAACAGCGTCGCGCCGTCGGGCAGCGGCAACGATGAATAGTCTATAACGGAATTATCAGGTCGCAGCATCTGGCCTTTGACCGGCTCGCGTTCGTCGGAAAAAGAGGCGATGGCCCGCGTCAGGTTATTCCACGTGTCGACGTCTTCAAACAGGATGCGCGCCTGATGCACGATCTCACTGATGTGCGGCTCTGTCTCGAGCATATTCGCTGACAGGTGCCAAATCTTTGTGAAAGCCGTGTTGAAGAGTTTCAGGCGCCCGTCGATTGCAAAAACGGCT
>JAJFHI010000411.1 GCA_021775715.1 Hyphomicrobiaceae bacterium
TACATCCAATACTCGGGATCTGATCTTCGCCACCGGACTCTCCAGACAACAGTTTGTCGAGCGCTTCCCTTATATGCTCCCCAGTAACAGGTTTGCCATTACCCGGTCTTGAATGATCCATCTGGCCTCTGTAGACACAGAGCAGTTCGCTATCAAATATATAAAAGTCTGGTGTGCATGCCGCGTCATAAGCCTGTGCCACCTCTTGTGTCTCATCAAAGAGATACGGAAACGGGTAATCCAACCGCTCCGCATCTTCTTTCATTTTATCGGGATGGTCGGCAGGATAATTCTCAACATCATTGGAATTAATAGCAATGAAAGAAATCCCATGAGGGATATAATCATTGGCTAATTCAACTAACCCATATTGCACATGTTTAACATATGGGCAGTGATTACAAATGAACATAATCACAGTAGCTTTTTCAGAAACTAGGTCATTAAGATGATATTCTTCATTATCGACAGCGTTTAGCAGTTTGAATTCCGGGGCTTTTGTGCCCAGTGGAAGCATAGTTGAGGGGGTTAATGCCATTGTTAATTCTCCTAATTAGTTTGATAGTAAATACTATTCGTCTGAAAAATTTATTTTCTTGTGAGATCCATCACAAAATGGTTTGTTTTCAGATGCTCCGCATCTGCAAAGATAATATGGGTCATCATTTGAAAGATTCATTTCGTCGTTGATGTTCAACTCTATATCACCAGATACTTCATAGGGACCATTCATAAATATTCTGATCGCTCTTCTACCCTCATCATTTTCTTCATCACTTTCAGATTTTTCAATTTGACTGGAAAAACCAATTTTTTTATGGGTTCCGTCACAGAAAGGTTTAGTCTGAGATGCACCACACCTGCAAAGCGCTATTCTCTTTTTAATTTCTAATTCTTCGCCGTTAGCATTTGTTAATGTTTCTAGTTCTTCGACCCCTAACGGGCCATCGTCAAACACATTAATGCAGCATTTATCACTCATATGAAATCCTCCAGGTTCTAGTAAACAACTTGACTGAGTTAACACAAATTAATCTCTATAGTCATTGTATCATATAAAAAAATTTACAAAAACAAAAAACTACTTGACAGACCAGTCTGTCTATTGTATTGTGAATGTCATGCAAAAAAATGTGAGGCTGTCGAGCAAAGCTCGTATCATTCAAACTGCGAACGATCTATTTTATCGCCAAGGGTATCATAAAACCGGTATTAACCAGATCATCGACGAATCGGGCGTGGCTAAAGCCACCTTTTATAGCAACTTCAAATCCAAAGAAGATCTTTGCGTTGAGTACCTAAGAGAGCGTGATCGTATTGATACTGATGCTACAAAAGATATGATCAATGGCGTTAAAAACCCTTTTGAGAAGTATATGTCTATAATCAAAGGAATACTGGAATATATGAAGGAAACTGATTTTCGAGGATGCGCCTTTGGAAATATTGCGGTAGAGATCACTGATACCAGCAACCCCATACGTAAGGAAGTAAAGCACCACGAAGACAGGTTTCGTTCAATATTGAAAGACGTCATTAAAGACTTAAAAGAATCGGGACCTAAATATAAGAACATTGATGTAGATCAGATGGTAGACACCTATCACTTGATTGTAGAGGGTGCAATTGTGGCGAGTAAAAATTATAACGATACATGGCCAATTGAAAGAGCAGTCAAATTAATCGAAAATTTGGTAAAATAATTTTTTTGCGAAGACATAGACAGACCAGTCTGTCAACTAACAACTGAGGAGGTATTTATATATGTGTAGTAACTGTGGGATAAATATTGACGAAGCAAAATCCGGGGCATTTGCCGAAAGAATGATGACCATATTAAATCATGGAGCGTTAAACTTAATGATTTCCATCGGCTATAGAACTGGATTATTTGATGCAATGAATGAGCTTGAGCCATCGACAAGCGAAGAGATCGCAGAGGCTTCTGGTCTGGACGAGCGTTATGTAAGAGAATGGCTTGGAGCAATGGTAACTGGAGAAATTCTTAATTATGATCTTGAAAGTAAAACTTATTCTCTACCACCGGAGCATGCCGCGTGGCTAACAAGAGCTGCGGTTCCAAATAATATTGCTGTCACTACTCAGTGGATATCGGTACTAGGCGCTGTAGAAGATAAGATTGTCGAATGTTTCCATAATGGCGGGGGAGTACCGTATGAAGCCTTTGAGCGTTTCCATGAGGTTATGTCGGACGAGAGCAATCAAACCGTAATAGCACCACTTTTAGACCAAACTCTTCCACTTATTCCAGGATTAAGAGAAAAGTTAGAAGAAGGAATCGAAGTTATGGACCTAGGCTGTGGCAGCGGATTTGCTTTAGTCCATATGGCTAAGGAATTCCCTAATAGTAATTTCACAGGGTATGACATTTCCGAAGAGGCTATCGGCAGAGGAACTGCACATGCAGCCGAGCATGGAATAACTAATGTTAATTTAATTGCTAAAGATGTAGCCAAAATTGGTGATGTAAAAAAGTTCGACCTTATAACTACGTTTGATGCTGTACATGACCAGGCCGACCCGGATAGAGTGCTAAAAAACATAAACAATGCCCTAAAAGATGATGGCGTGTATTTAATGCAGGACATCGCAGGCTCAAGCCATGTTCACAACAATATGGACCACTTGATAGGCCCCTTTATATATACAATCTCATGCATGCATTGTATGACTGTATCGTTGTCGCAGGATGGTAAAGGTTTAGGAGCAATGTGGGGAAAGGAGCTGGCAAGCGATATGCTTAAAAACTCAGGATTTACTCAGGTAGAAATTAAAGAGCTGCCTCATGA
>JAJFHI010000412.1 GCA_021775715.1 Hyphomicrobiaceae bacterium
GAGGTCAAATCTGTTGCAGTACTTACAGCCATTAAAAGCGAACGTATAGGTGGAGTCCGGCCTCGCCGCAAGCGTTGATGTCAGGTCTGAGTAGGATTTTCGCAATTCTATCCGAGACTTTGTCCAAGTCGGTTAAGGTCCTGGTTACGTACTTCCCATTCTGACCCGCAGTGGCGGTGGATTGAGACTTGCCGACATCATCTCAGCTGACGGCCAACGCCAATAGATTGGCATTGGCGACAGCAAGTGCCGCCAACTACCGCTCGTGCCCCGGTGTCTTTCAGGCAGTGTTCTACGGCTTCTCCCGGACGCCGAGCGGCGGGAAAAGACCAACCTCTTTGAGACTGTAGATTCGCCGTTAGGCGTTTTCTTTCTGGTTTGCGTCGCCACGGCTCTCGATGTTGAGAACGATACGCTTCAACGCTTGCAGAAAGATTTCGCGGTCAGCAACTGGAACAGCAGCCAGGATTGCATTGTTCGTTGCGTCAACCGCTGGTGTCGCACCACCCAGAGCATTTACGCCCTGCTCACTTAGACGGACAGCATATGTACGGGCGTCGCGGCGTGTGCGTTGACGTTCGACCAAACCACGCTGCACCAGCCGGCGAACAATGTCGGCCAGTGTTGAGCGATCAATACCGGTCTTTGCGACCAGTTGTGTCTGGCTCGGTTCATCGCTTTGATCGATTGCTTTGAGTACTTCGAACTGGCGCGGAGTAATGTCCGTCTCGCCAATATTGCTTGTGAATAGTTCGTCAGCACACTGACCCGCGCGGTGCAGAAGATGCAACGGGGAGTTGTCAGGTTTCGCTGTCGTTTCGTTTGCTTTCATGAGCATGAGCACCTCTCAGGAATTTAACATTTACCATGCTGCCCCCAGCATTGTTGACGTATGCGTAATCTCTACATTCCTGATGCGGAGTTTTCTTGACCTAAGGGGCATGATAACTGATAGTGCAAACTTGTTATAGCTATGCGGAATATCACTTTGTTCCGACCGTATGTGGAACCGAAACCGACCGAACAACGGCCTTTTTAATAGCTTTTTCGAGCAACGACTTTATTTTGGGCGCCCAAATGTCGGAGCCGACTGCCAAGATAAAAGCAACAATCGCGATCTACTTGCGCCAGGCGCTTGCAGATGCACCGATCGATTTCAATGCTCTATTGGCCGCGGCAGATCTGACGCCTGACGATATTGTTGATCCACTAAAGAGTATCCCTCTTAATTCGGTTGTTGCGCTCTTTGACGAGGCAGCACGCATGCTGAACGATCCTGGGTTCGGAATCAATATTTCTGCAAAAATTCAACCTGGTGGTGCAGGGCTTTTGAGCCAGCTTGCGCTGCGCGCACCGGATGCGAAGACGGCACTTCAGTGTGCCGCTGACTACACATCCGTCTACATGACCGATATGACCTCAGATTTTGAAGTGCGCGATGGCGTTGGATATTTGACTTGGAGGTTCCCCGACACAATCGTTGCACCACGTGTTCACTACAATTGTTACATGTCATCGCTGATTGTTCGCCGCTTGCGTGGCGCTGTAGGCGGTGAGTGGGCGCCATTGTCTATGGATTTTGATCACCGCGCTCCAGACTGTGAGGATCTGATTACAGAGGTCTTTGGCGACCGTGTCCGGTTTGAGCAGCCAGCAACAATTCTGGCGGTTGACTCGGTATGTCTGGCGACCCCGATGCCGATGGCGGACCAGGTGATGTTTGAGTTGTTCGAAGATCTGGCCAAGCGTTGGTTGGCAGAAGCCCAAGACGTAACGGATATCGTTATCGCTACAAGAAACGAGGTGGTGGCCTTGTTAAATCGCCACGAGGCAGATCTTGAGAAAGTAGCAGGCAAACTTGGCTTAACGCCGCGGGCGCTGCAATGGCGCCTGTCGCAGAAGAACACAACGTTTGAATCGGTGCTTGGCAATGTGCGTGAAAGTATGGCGCGGCATTTATTGCAGGATACCAACCGGCCTTTGACTGAGATTGCGTACGATCTAGGCTATGCTGACCCGAGTGTGTTTACACGCGCTGCAAAGCGTTGGTTTGGTGTGTCGCCCAGGGCATTTCGTCAAGCCAGCCGGCATTGACGGGGAGTTCTCAATTTGACGCCGCATTTAGTTATCTTGGCGCATGCGATCGAGTGCGCCTTGCAAAATCACGGTAGCGGCAACCTTATCGATAACTTCGGCGCGGCGTTTGCGGCTTGCGTCGGCAGCAAGAAGCGCGCGTTCCGCTGAGACTGTCGACAAACGCTCGTCCCAAAAAAGGATTGGCAACGGTGTTAGCGCTGCGAGGTTCTTGACGAACGCCCTGACCGACTGAGCGCGCGGCCCTTCGGTTCCGTCAAGATTGGCCGGCAGGCCGACGACAAGGCCTGCGATGTCATGTTCGATGGTCAATTCCAGCAGGCGGGCAGCGTCGACCTTAAATTTCGTTCGGCGGATCACCTCCAGTGGCGAGGCGATCATGCGGGTCAGATCGGACAATGCGAGGCCAAATGTCTTGGTGCCCGGATCAATGCCGATCAGCCGACCGCTCGTGGGCAGGCAGTTGGCAAACGGTTCGACGTCTTGGTGCACTTGACCAGCATCTCGGATTGCTTTGTCCGGCTCGGGAGGGGCCATCGGGCGTCACATGTCCTCAGTTTGGCATTCGCTGTGGACCTATCACTCTTCGCTCGTTTCGGCTATGGCCAGGACTGAGACCGGAAACAACGGCAAAAGCGGCGCTGTCGGATAGAATTGCGCAGACGGGTCGTAGCACTGGCATGTCGCTGGTTGCGTGGGCGTTGGTGGGCGGCTAAGACATCGGCTCAAACGTACTTTCAACGGATCTTGAGGGCGGACAGTCATGCACGTCGATGACACCACCGTGCGGCGCATCGCACGGCTTGCGCGGATCAAAATTGCCGACAGCGAAGTTGCCGGGCTTGAAAAAGAACTCTCGGGCATTCTCGACTGGGTTGAGCAACTCAACGAAGTAGATACATCGGATGTGCCGCCGATGACCCGGGTTGTGCCAATTGCGCTGAAGCAACGCGAAGATGTCGTGAACGATGGTGGGATCCCGGACGACATCGTTGCCAACGCACCAATGAGCGAAGACAACTTCTTCGTAGTGCCGAAGGTCGTGGAGTAGTGGCGATGCGCGAACAAAGTTTTACTTTGGCCTTGGCAATCGCAGCGGGTGTCATTTCATCCTGCGTCGGCGGTGTGGCACAAGCGCAAGAGCAAGCAGACTTCCTGACCGGGACCTATGCGACAGCGACTGGCTGCAAGATGCAGAATAAGCTGGACGCCGGCACGCCACGGTCCATTGAGACGGTTCCAGACACGCTAGACGCCAAAGGCTTTCACGGCTGGGAAGGTGACTGCGCGTTCACGAAGATCTGGGTGCATAAGCCTGGAGAGGTTTGGTCGGCGTTGATGTTTTGCGCTGAAGGCAACACGGCTGGTCCGCAGATCTACAGTTTTGCCAAGGACCCCGAAACGGGTTCGTTTGATGTGTCGTCGATCAGCCAGCCAGATCCGGAGGTTTTTCAATCGTGCGACGTGAAAAAGGAAAAGTGACTTGAGCGATTTGACGAAGCTGACCTT
>JAJFHI010000413.1 GCA_021775715.1 Hyphomicrobiaceae bacterium
ATGCGATTGAGTGGGATCAGACCAACACTTTTCCTGCCGATGTCATCAAGCAAACCGCGGAACTTGGGATGGCTGCGATCTATGTGCGCGAGGAGCATGGCGGGTCGGGCTTGTCACGGCTTGATGCGTCGCTGATTTTCGAGGCGCTTTCCTATGGCTGTCCGTCGATCGCGGGATTCATTTCCATCCACAACATGTGCACCTGGATGATCGACTCCTTTGGCACCGAAGATCAACGCGAAGAGTGGGTGCCGCAGCTTTGCTCGATGGACAAGATCGCAAGTTACTGTCTCACGGAGCCAGGCTCGGGTTCGGACGCAGCAGCACTGCGCACAAAAGCGGAGAAAGACGGCAACGAGATAAAGCTCAACGGCACGAAAGCATTCATCTCGGGCGGCGGCGTTTCCGATATTTATGTTGTTATGGCACGGACCGGCGAGGACGGTCCGAAGGGCATCTCGACACTGCTTGTCGAAGACGGCACGGAAGGGCTGTCGTTCGGTGCGAACGAGAAGAAGATGGGCTGGAACGCGCAGCCGACTACACAGGTACAGTTCGATGATTGCCGCGTGCCGATGACAAACCTTTTAGGCGAGGAAGGTCGCGGTTTCACCTACGCAATGAAGGGCCTTGATGGCGGCAGGTTGAACATAGCGGCCTGCGCGCTGGGAGCAGCACAATCTGCAATCGATAAAGCAGCTCGTTACATGCACGAGCGCAGTGCATTCGGAAAAAACATTTCAAGCTTCCAGGCTTTGCAGTTCAAGCTGGCTGATATGGAAACTGAATTGCAGGCAGCCCGCACATTATTACGTCAAGCGGCTTGGAAGTTAGACAACTCTGCCCCGGATGCAACGAAGTTCTGCGCCATGGCAAAACGGTTTGTAACCGACACATCATTCAAGGTTGCAAATGACTCTCTGCAGATCCACGGTGGCTACGGTTATCTCGCCGACTACGGGCTTGAAAAAATTGTTCGTGATCTCAGGGTTCACCAAATTCTTGAAGGCACCAATGAAATCATGCGCGTCATCATCGCACGCCAGGTTCTGGAAGAAACACGACCATGAGTGACGCGGACGAATTGATTGTCTGGCGCGATGGTCCGCTTGGTCGGCTTCGTTTGAACAGGCCGAAGACCTTGAATGCGCTGACGCTTGGCATGACGCGCGGTATAAATGAAGCGCTGACCACATGGCGGGATGATGCAACTGTTGCAGCTGTTGTGATCGATGCGCAAGGCGACAAGGCATTTTGTGCCGGCGGGGATATCATCGACCTTTACACCGTCGGCAAGGCTGGTGATCCCGAACCGGGGCGTGGATTCTGGCGCGAAGAATATCGTCTTAATGCGCTGATTGGGTCTTACCCCAAACCGTACATTGCGTTGATGGACGGCATCACGATGGGAGGGGGTGTCGGGATTTCCGCACACGGCTCGCATCGCATTGTTACCGAACGCACAATGCTCGCAATGCCGGAGACAGGCATAGGGTTCCTCCCCGATGTCGGCAGTACGTGGATTTTGTCCCGTGCCGTCGGCTCGACGGGGTATTATCTTGGCATGACGGGTGCGCGCATGAATGCGGCTGACGCGATTTTTTCGGGCTTTGCCGATCACTACATTGAAAGCGGCGCGCTTGATGAATTCGTTTCGGCGATGAAAGAAGGCAAGTCCGCTGATGACGCGGTTGCGATGTTTGCGACGCCGCCACCTGAAGGGGCACTCGCAAGTCTACAGGAAAAAATAACGGATGCGTTTGGCCAGACAACGGCACTCGCAGTTGCTAACAGAATGGAAGAGATGGCGTCCCAGGGTGACGAGTGGGCGGCCAAAACACACAAATTACTAAGGCGGCATTCGCCGCTTGCCGTTTCCACGGCTTTCGAGGCGATCACACAGGCAAAGACACTATCGTCGCTCGAAGACTGCCTAGCGCTAGAGTACCGTTTTTCTTATCGTGCGCTCACCGGGCATGATTTCTACGAAGGTGTGCGCGCGTTGGTGATCGACAAAGATAAAAAACCAAAGTGGGAGCCAGCCCAACTCGAAGACGTTACGCCAGCAATGGCACGCGGCCTTCTCGGGCCCATCGGTGATCAAGAATGGAAGGCCGCCTGAACGAGCGGCGTTGGAGGAATAATGTCCCGGATAGCCTTTATAGGCCTTGGCAACATGGGCGCGCCAATGGCGCAGAATCTCAAGAACGCCGGCCATGACGTGGCGGGCTTTGACGCAATGGACGCGGCACGTCAGGCCGCGGTAGCTGCAGGATTGTCTGTTGCAGACAACGGTACAGATGCGGTCAACGGTGCCAATGTTGTGGTCTTGATGTTGCCGAATGGCAAGATCGCAACGGATGTTGCGCGCGAAGTTTTGCCAGCCATGGCCAAGGACAGTCTGCTAATCGACTGCTCGACGATCGACGTTGAGTCGGCCCGTGGCTTGCACGCGTTGGCCAACGAAGCAGGCGTGTTGAGCTTGGACGCGCCGGTTTCGGGCGGTGTTGGTGGCGCGGCGGCTGGTACATTGACCTTTATGGTTGGCGGCGCCGATGAAGCGTTTGAGAAAGGCGCACCGTTGTTCGACGTCATGGGGCAGAAGGCTGTGCATTGCGGTGGCGCTGGTGCGGGCCAAGCCGCGAAGATCTGCAACAACATGCTGCTCGGCATTTCGATGATCGGAACATGCGAGGCGTTTTCGATGGCGAAGAAGCTTGGGCTCTCACAAGAAAAGCTGTTCGACGTCGTGTCAACAGCATCGGGATCATGCTGGTCTGTCAATGCCTATTGCCCCGTGCCAGGCGTTGGCCCGCAAAGCCCCGCAGACAACGACTATAGGGCCGGGTTCGCCGCGGCCTTGATGTTGAAGGATCTTGGTCTCTCGCAACAAGCAGCAGAAACCGCCAATGCGGCTACGCCATTGGGACAACACGCCACGCAAATTTATTCGGCGATGGTCGATGCTGGATTGGGTGGCACTGATTTTTCTGGCGTCATGAATTTCCTCGAGACTTTCCAAAAAAAAGGATGATGTGATGAGCGATACTGTGCTTTTGGAAAAACATGGCCGGGTTGCGGTTTTGACGCTGAATCGGCCGAAAGCGTTGAACGCTCTTAATGTCGAACTGCTCACGACGTTGACGAAACACATCTCGGAACTTGCCGAAGATGACGAAGTTGGCTGCATTGTCTTGACCGGCTCAGAGAAGGCGTTTGCAGCCGGCGCCGACATTAAGGAGATGGCCGACAAGACTTACATCGAGATGCTGATGTCAGACTACTTCGGCCGCTACAACACCATGTTGTTGTGTCGTGTGCCGATTGTTGCCGCTGTCAGTGGTTATGCACTGGGCGGGGGCTGCGAACTGGCAATGATCTGCGATATGATTTTTGCGTCTGATACGGCCAAGTTTGGGCAACCCGAGATCAAACTTGGTGTTATTCCCGGCATGGGCGGTTCGCAACGGTTGACACATGCTGTCGGTAAAGCGAAGTCGATGGATATGATCCTGACCGGCCGCATGATGGACGCGGAAGAAGCCGAGCGGGCCGGACTGGTTGCCCGCGTTATTCCGGCGGCAGACCTTATGGCAGAGACGATGAGGGCAGCACAGACTATTGCCGAATATTCCAAGCCATCCGTGTTCGCGGCCAAGGAGGCCGTCAACCGAGCATTTGAGACGACGTTGGCGGAGGGCCTGCACTACGAACAACGCGTCTTCTACCCACTTTTTGCCACCGAAGACCAAGCCGAAGGCATGGCGGCATTTGCCGAAAAACGAAAACCGAATTTCAAGAACAAATAGCGAGAGAATATTATGTCAGATCCAATTGTTATCGTCGGAGCCGCGCGCACGCCAATGGGGGCGATGCAGGGTGAATTGAGTGAGGTAACAGCAAGCGCACTTGGTGGGGTGGCAATTGCCGCAGCGATCGAGCGTTCTGGTCTCGAAAAGAGCGCAGTTGATGAGATTTTAATGGGATGTGTTCTGGCCGCAGGACAAGGACAGGCGCCCGCACGACAAGCCGGCTTTGCGGCTGGTCTGGACAAGAGTGTGCCGGCAGTCACGCTCAATAAGATGTGCGGGTCTGGCATGAAAGCTGTGATGATGGCGCATGACCAGCTTAAGGCGGACAACGGTGCTGTGTTGGTCGCGGGTGGCATGGAAAGCATGACAAACGCACCCTACGTTCTGACGAAGATGCGCGGCGGTGCGCGGCTCGGCAATGCCGTAGCAGCTGATCACATGTTCCTCGATGGTCTTGAAGATGCTTATGAAAAAGGCCGTTTGATGGGCACGTTTGCTGAGGACTGCGCGCAGAAATATCAGTTCACGCGTGACGCTCAAGATGCCTACGCGATTACTTCGCTTGAGCGGGCAACACTTGCACAGAAATCGGGTGCGTTCGATGCAGAGATCACGCCGGTGACAATTAAGACGCGCAAGAGTGAAACGATTGTTCAAGCTGATGAAGCACCGTCGCGTGCCAGGCCGGACAAAATTCCGCACCTCAAACCTGCGTTCCGCAAAGACGGCACAGTGACGGCAGCAAATGCATCGTCAATTTCTGATGGTGCTGCAGCGTTGGTTTTAATGCGCGAAAGTGATGCGAAGGCCCAGGGCCTCACTATTCATGCACGTATTTTGGCTCATGCGTCGCATTCCCAAGAGCCGTGCTGGTTCACAACCGCTCCCGTTCCAGCCATCCAAACAGCAATGAAGCGTGCAGGATTTAACGTTGCCGATGTCGATTTATGGGAGGTCAACGAGGCCTTTGCCGTCGTGCCTATGGCAGCGATGTCGGAAATCGGAATGGATCACACCCAGCTCAACGTGCACGGCGGAGCCTGTGCGTTGGGTCATCCCATCGGTGCATCCGGTACGCGCATTATTGTGACTCTGCTGCACGCACTCAAAACACATAACAAGACGACCGGTATTGCTTCGCTGTGTATCGGCGGTGGTGAGGGAACAGCGGTTGCTATTGAAAGAGTCGCTTAATGAAGTTTGAGGGATCGATTAGTGCTGTGGTGACCGGTGGCGCGTCCGGTCTTGGGGCAGCAACAGCGAAGGCGCTTTCTGAAAAAGGTGTCCGTGTTGCGCTCTTCGACCTCAATAAAGAAGCCGGAGAAGCGCACGCCAAGGCAATCGGAGGGCAGTTTCACTCGGTCGATGTTTCCGATCCCAAAAGCGTGGCAGAGGGCCTCTCTATAGCGCGCGCCTCCCATGGGCAGGAACGGATTTTGGTCAATTGCGCCGGCATCGCGCCTGCTGCGAAAACAATCTCGCGCGGTGCACCGCATGACCCGACGGTGTTTTCGCAAACGGTCAATGTCAACCTTGTCGGCTCATTCAATGCGGCGACGCAATCTGCAGCTGGAATGGCGACGCTGGAGCCGCTGACGTCGAATGAGCGGGGCGTCATCATCAACACTGCCTCAGTAGCCGCCTTTGATGGTCAGATTGGCCAGATCGCCTATGCCGCTTCCAAGGGCGGGATCGTTGGCATGACGCTGCCAATGGCTCGGGACCTTTCAGCATCCGGCATACGTGTGATGGGCATTGCTCCAGGAATTTTTAAAACGCCGATGGTGGCAGGGCTGCCAACGGAAATTCAGGACGCACTTGGTGCACAGGTTCCATTTCCCTCACGTCTCGGTGAGCCCAACGAATTCGCGGCTCTCGTCATCCACATTTGCGAAAATTCGATGTTAAATGGCGAGGTTATTCGGCTCGACGGTGCCATCCGGATGCCACCGAAATAACTTCCGGAGAATCTTTTCCGTAGCCGGTATTGAGTGTGCGTAGCGTCAATTATTGGCTTGGGCGCTTGCGTAAATCTTCGGATCGATTGTGCGTGATCAGTGGATACGTGCACGATCAATTGGTGCAATTGCACAAAAGACCAGATGCAACTTTCCGTTACATGGCTTATACTTCCGGCTAAGCAACGCTGACCAGCGAACGTCTTTGCAGGGTTAAGACGTGGGCGGAATTTGTTTGGCTGGAGAAATTGATGCACAACCTAAGCTTTGAGGAGTTGAATGCGAAGTTGCTGCAAATTTGCGGACACTATGAAGGTGTTCGCGGCGATCTTGAGCGAGTTCCGACAGGTCGGTTTCTTGTCCACAATTGGTACGGCCTCGATGTTGCGGACATTTCCTGCGATGCCAAAAAAATCGAACGGACGAAAGTCGGAATTCGCCGCGACGACATGGAGCATATCTTTCTTGTTAAGCAGCTGACCGGCGAAACGCGGGTCATCCACAACGGTAACGAGGACGTGCTGCGACCTGGAGATTTCGTTCTCGTGGACTCAACAAAACCAGCCGATTTGGTCTATGACGGAAGCCGTTCTCATTTCCTCTCCGTTCACATGCCGCGTTCGGAGTTTTTGAGTTGGTGTCAGGGCGATGTTGAGACCGGCAAGATCAGGCCCGCCAAGTGCCCACGGGGCAAGGCTCTGAATGCTGCTTTTCCGGATTTTACCGATGCCGATGACGATGTCGAAGCCGACATGATATTAGAATCGAAACCGGATTTTCTTTTCGACCTCGCACGTATCGCGTTCATGGCTGGCGACGAACCGCGCAGCGTCATGCGCTTCACAACGCGTGATAATCGGTGTTCAGCGATTTCGCAGTTGCTTGACCAAAATTTGACGAATCCGGATTTGTCACTCGAGTGGCTGGCGGAGGCTGCAAAAATGTCAGCGCGCCAGTTGCAGCGCGATTTCCATTCTCGAGGAACACAGTTCTCGACCGCGCTGAACGAACGCCGACTCAATCTCGTTGTGCAAAAACTGCATCGAAGCCACATCGCTGGCCTCGTTCCAAATATTGCGCAAACGGCATTTGCGAGCGGATTCAACGATATTTCGAACTTTAATCGTGTCTTCAAAAAGGCATACGGCTGTTCACCGTCCGAGTACATCGCGCAAGCATCTGAAAAGAAAGACTAAAGTGTGCGTGTGATAAAAATTACACACTGCTTTTTTTGACGCAATTTGCAAAGCTCAATGACGGGATCGGCCAAGACCTCAGGATGATTTCAACGCTTAATGCACCATCGATTAGGCATGGATTTTTTGGGGGGCTTAATTTCAACACAAAAAGAGCTGGCTCGAACATCGCATTGATCGAGCCGTTCACGAGTGTGCCACCCGGAAAAGTAGTGTCGTTTAGGTCGCCTGTGACCCAGGAAAACGCCGGCTGAAAAAGATTAAATGAAACCGTAGAACTTGAATGGAAGGGACGGGGGATTAAAGTATGAAATTGAAATTTGTAAGAACGCTAATGTGTCTAACGGGGTTTGCGGCCGCGGCTGCATTTTCCGTGACGTCAGCATCAGCCGCCGATTTTGGCGGGGACTGCTGTGCGGATCTTGAAGAACGCATCGCTGAACTCGAAGCAACAACGGCTCGTAAGGGTAATCGCAAGGTTTCTCTAACGATTACGGGTTGGGTCGTCGAGAACATCACTTGGTGGGACGACGGTAGTGAGCAGAATGTTTACCAGGGTGGACCTGGCATCACGCTCTCGTCCAACTTCATCATCACTGGTGGCGCGCAGATCACAAACGATTGGTCCGCAGGCTATTTGATCCAGGTCGAAGTCAACCATAACGATACCTTGCTGCAGAGCCAGGATGTGGACGACGCACCGAACCCGGGTCTGCCTGAATTTGCTAACGGTGTTTATGCGCTGCAGACCTTCTGGTTCCTGCAAAGCAAAACCTACGGTAAGCTCTCGGTCGGCAAACAGTCGTCTGCAACCGACAACATCACAATTGTTGGTGTCGATGGTTCCGGCACTATCTGGCCAGCAAACTCACCGAACTTCGGTGACTTCCAAGGCTTCTCTATGAAGAGAAATGGCGTTGTGCTTGTTCCTGGTGGCGCTGGTACGTTCGGTAACAATGTTGGTTTTTGTGCCGCAACAGGTGCCGGGATCAGCATGGACTGCGCGGCAGCTGCTCCGAACAACAACGTTCGTTATGACACGCCGACATTTGGCGGATTTACAGTGTCTGCATCTTGGGGTGAGGATGACTTCTGGGATGTTGGCCTGAGATACGCCGGTACTGGTGGTGGCTTTAAGTTTAATGCCGCTGCAGGTTTCGCGCAGATCCGCGATGATGGTTTCATCGTTCCTACTGCTGCCTTTGGCACGATTGGTCGCGATGTGAATTACTGGCAGGTTGGTGCATATGCTGAGCACATCAATACCGGCTTGTTCCTCTACGGCACATACGGTCATGAGGACATCAATACTCTTGCTGGTTACACCAATGGCGCGTTCACTCATGATGACAACAACGCTTGGTATCTCAAGGGTGGTATGCGGGCGAAATGGAATTCCCTCGGACATACCGTGCCATTCGTAGCTTGGCAGCAGTCGGAAGATATGTTGAGCCCATTCGCTATTGCTGCGGGTGCAACAGGATCTTCGTTGACCCGCCTAAGTGTTGGTGTTTCGCAGGAGATCGACGCTGCTGCGATGAACATCTGGCTTGTTTACAAGCATTTCGATGCTGAAATCACTGGTCCTGCTGCAACTTGTGCAAACCTGTGCGGTGATATCGATGATTTCCAGCGCATCGAATTTGGCGGCTGGATCGGCTTCTAGTCGACGAGGTTAATGAGGGGAGGCGCTGCTCGCAGCAGGGCCTCCTATCGCAAGTCTCGATTTTAGGTGATCTGCGGTAGTCCCCAGAAAGTCTCATCCTTCCAGGGTCGGGTATTTTGCGAATTGGGTGTCGGGCAAGCTGTCCGACACCCTAAGTTGTTTCTGGCGTGTTGTTATTGCCCGATCGGCTCCTTTGGGTCATCCACGCGGTGATGAAAATTGGTCAGCCTTGTATTAACTTCAAGAGCTTTGAGGAGTATCGTGTCAGGACTATTTTCCCGGTTTGCCGATCTGTTCCGCGAACCGCAAGAAGGGCCCCATGGGCTGCAAGTGGCTGAAGGTGCAGAGGCTATGGGATCTGACGTGTTAAGTTACGTTTCCGGGACGAGCGATGTTCCGTTGAAGTATGAGACGGTGGGCCAGACGCTTGATGTTGCCGTGCGCAACCACCCGAAACGCGACGCTCTCATTTCGTGTCACCAAAACATTCGCTGGACATATGAAGAGTTTGGCAAAGCGGTCGATGAGATGGCAGCAGGCCTGGTTGCACTCGATCTTCAGCCAGGTGACCGTGTCGGCATCTGGTCTCCAAACTGTGCCGAGTGGGTGGTTACGCAGTTTGCAACCGCGAAGGCCGGCCTGATACTCGTCAACATCAATCCGGCCTATCGATTGGTGGAGCTTGAATACGCACTCAACAAGGTTGGATGTCGTGCACTTATTCTAGCAAGCCGTTTCAAGACATCTGACTATGTTGGCATGGTGCGCAGCCTGGCGCCGGAAGTTGACACT
>JAJFHI010000414.1 GCA_021775715.1 Hyphomicrobiaceae bacterium
ACACCGACATCGAAATATTTGCATCCGATTGCAGTAGCTGGCGCGCCAGTGTCGTCTTACCGGCACCCGACGGCGACGACAGCACAAGCAGTAGACCACGTCTGTCAACAGTCGATTTCATAGGAAGTGTCTCGTCACTCAATGTTTTGCACCTGCTCACGCAATTGGTCGATTACAACTTTCAACTCAAGCCCGGCCTGAGTAATTGATGCATCATAAGACTTCGAACAGATGGTATTTGCCTCGCGGTTAAATTCCTGCGCCAGGAAATCCAGTTTGCGACCAACCGCCCCGTCATGCGCCAGCAGATCTTTCGCCGCGGCCACATGCGCGTTCAATCGCTTCAATTCTTCATCAATATCAACACGCGTTGCTAGAAGAATTGCCTCTTGATGCAGACGCCCAGGATCAAGGTCCTGTCCTGTCTCAAGAAGTTTTTCAACTTGTCCCTTCAAACGCGCCTGAATGGCCTCAGCAGTACGGACGGGAGCATCATCAATCACAACGACAAGGCGTTCGATCTCGGCGACCTGCGCGGCGACAACCGCCTCAAGACGTTCACCCTCCTGTCGTCGCGCAATGACGAGACCGTCCAGAACCTCCTTATAGGTTGCGAGAATTGCAGTATGCAGGTGCTTAAGCTCGTCTTCGCCTAACTCCGGCTCGACGACTTCGAGAACACCGCGAAGCCCGAGCACGACATCGGCGGTCAAAAGTGCTTCAGAATTGACGCCTGGCTTTTGTCGGACCAATTCGCCCGCTCTTAGGACGTGCTCTAGCGCCGTGTCATTCAAACGCAGTTCTCCAGCGCTCGATTCGCGCTTCATCGTCAGGGTTGCCGAAACGTTGCCGCGCACAAGCCGCTTTGCGACCTTGGCACGAACTGCGGTATCCAAGGCCTCAAAGCCTGCTGGAAAACGCGTGCGGACATCAAGACCGCGGCCATTGACCGAACGGATTTCCCAAAACCACGTCGCTTGATCAAAACTACCTTCGGCTCGCGCGAAGCCGGTCATGCTATCAAGCGCCATTAGTGTGTGTCCCTGTTTGAGAATATGCTCGCGCGCACGTTAACGGCTTCATCGCCGGGCAACAAGTGAGGGATGGTTGTTTGGCCTGATCCGGTAACCCGACTGGATACTGCGTGATGTTTTTCACGCCGCATCTATATCGGCAGCGCATCAACAGTGAGAAATAGCCTGAGCACAAATCTATTCTTACTGCTTTGGTTTGCGAACCGGCAACGGCACACCTGCGGCGGTGGCACCCGCCTCAACAGGGGCTGCCACCGCGGAGCCGGCTGGCACGGAAATAGCTCGGGTTTTGCTCACGATGATGCCCGATGCGCCGGCGGTCGCTTGCCCCTCGGCGGTGGTGACCGGTACAGGTATTGAAATCGCGCGCGTATTCGCCGCCTGCTTGGATTGCAAGGCTCTGGTCTTGGCATCGCGCTCGATCCTACGCCATTTCGCAACGGCATCGTTGTGCTCTTTCAACGTTTCAGAGAACTTGTGCCCACCGGTTCCGTCAGCAACAAAGTAATAGTCGTTCGTCGTTGCCGGGTTCAAAACAGCCGTAATCGCTTTGCGACCTGGATTGGTAATCGGCGTCGGGGGCAGTCCATCGATGCGATATGTGTTGTATGGCGTCTTTTGTTGTTTTTCAGATTTTGTAATGCCACGTCCAAGCGAGCCCTGCCCGCCCACAAGACCGTAAATAATCGTTGGGTCAGATTGCAGCCTCATGCCTTTGCGCAGTCGATTGATGAACACCGATGCAACATGTTCGCGTTCGCTCTTGATGCCTGTCTCTTTTTCAACAATGGAGGCAAGGATAACCGCCTCTTCTTTTGTCGCGATCGGCAAACCCTCCGCGCGCTTTTCCCACTCGGCATCGAGGAAGCGTTTTTGCTCACTTTGCAAACGCTCAACAATGTCGTTGCGATCCGAACCTTTGGCAAGCTGATACGTTTCCGGCATCAGCGAACCTTCGGGTGGTATCTGGGTGATTTCACCGGCCAGGTGCTCGGCAGAATTGATGCGGGCAACAACCTGCTGACTTGTAAGACCTTCTGGGATTGTCAGTTTGTAAGCGATCGACTGGCCGCTTGCGATGGTCTCAAGCACTGTTTTCATGCTAGCGTTGGCCGAAAATTGATATTCACCAGCCTTGAGTTCGGTCTTGCGCCGACCTCTGACCAAGCCCTTCATCAAATGGCTGACGAGAAAACTCCATCGATTAGAAATAACACCAGCGCTCTCCAATCGTCGGGCAATTTGAATGCGCCCTTCGCCTTTCGGGATCGCAACGGTTGCGGCATCCGCAAGCGGACCGGGTTGTTCATATTGGTCATAGAGATAAAGTCCAGTGCCGCCCGACGCTGCCAGCACGACGAACAAAAGCGTCAACACGCCCGACACGAAGCGGACGAAAGATCCAACAGCGCGGCGTTCTCGCGGCATTCTTCCTCCCTTGGGGCGCGTCGGCCCTCGTCCGGGCTCAATGATTTCAGCGGGACTGCGCGGTCGCACGCTGCGTCCCGACGTTGTGGCGCCGTAGGTCATGCCCGGCGGGTCACGGTCATGGTTCGGCACTGCTTTCCTACGACCCATCGTCCGATCTACTCCTACAGCAGTCTTATCCCGTCATCCGGTTTCGACCGCCAATGATGCAGGATACAAGGATTCGCTTGAGCCACGTCTTTTTGAGTCGGCAGCCTTAAATCCACCAAAACAGGCTCATCAATCGTAATCTCGACGGTAGCAGGAAATATGGCGAAAGCACGTTGCCACGAGACGCCAAAAGACGCACACCCGATGAAGCGATTTTTGGTGGTTTTTCAGATAACTAGCGCTGGGAAATCGCACGCCGAAGCCGTTCAGCCGCCCTACTCGTCGAGCCGCCGCATCACCAAAGATGCGTTCGTTCCGCCAAACCCGAAGGAATTGGAAAGCACGGTGTTTATTTCGTGCTTTATCGGCTTGTGCGGCACCAAATTGATCGGTGTTTCCACAGATGGGTTATCAAGATTAAGCGTCGGTGGCGCGATATTGTCTCGCATCGCCAGGACTGAGAAGATGGCCTCAACCGAACCGGCGGCGCCGAGAAGGTGACCGGTTGCTGATTTCGTCGACGACATCAACAGATCGTCGGTATTTCCTTCAAACACACGCTCAATAGCTCTGAGTTCAATCTCATCACCCATCGGCGTCGAAGTGCCGTGCGCGTTGACATAATCAATTTCGCTTGGATCGATGCCAGCCCGATTGATCGCGGCCTTCATGCAGCGATAGGCACCGTCACCAGATTCAGCAGGTGCCGTGATGTGATAAGCATCACCCGACATGCCGTAGCCGATCAATTCGGCGTAGATCTTCGCACCACGTGCTTTGGCGTGCTCGTATTCCTCTAGGATCACGACACCAGCACCCTCACCCATAACGAAACCATCACGGTCCTTGTCGTACGGACGGGACGCTCGTGTCGGGTCATCGTTGAAGTTGGTGGAAAGTGCGCGGCAAGCGGCAAAACCGGCAAGCGCGATGCGGCAGTTCGGGCTTTCCGAGCCACCCGCGACCATCACATCCGCATCACCCAGCGCAATCAGCCGCGAGGCGTCACCAATCGCATGCGCGCCCGTTGAGCACGCCGTGACGACGGAATGGTTTGGACCTTTGAGTTGGTGGCGGATCGACACCTGTCCCGATGCCAGGTTGATCAGGCAGCCAGGAATAAAGAACGGACTAACGCGTCGGGGACCT
>JAJFHI010000415.1 GCA_021775715.1 Hyphomicrobiaceae bacterium
CCAACGACTCCGGTCAGGCCTTTCGACACGATCAGTTCGGTCGGTTCGACAAATGATTTGAAGCCTATGAGGCGGAGCCGGTTAATCTTCATGACAACTCTGCGATCTTCACCTTCGTCCGGATTTCGGCGGGCACCGCAAACGTTGCGCCAGAGGATTACTGCCGGTTGGCAGGTGCGGCGGACGCCGACTGGGTTTTTGCAAGCAATGGTTCAATTTCGGCGCGCATGCCGTCCATGTCCAAAGCCTTTTTAATCAGCTTGTTTTGAATGAAGAAGTTCGGCGTGCCGATGATGCCTAACGTCCGGCCACGTTCCTTCACCCATTGCAGACCATGGATCATGCTCTGATTCTTGAGGCATGAATCAAACTGCCCTCGGGTCATCCCCACCTGCTTGGCGACACTGTATATGGCATCAAGGCGGACTTCTTGCGAGACCCAAGTCTTTTGTTGGTCAAGAAACTTGTTGTAGAGTGCCAAGTGCTTGTTTTCCGGCGCACATCTCAGCGCAATCGCGGCGTTGCCAGCGCTGCGGCCAATCGGGAACATGCGCAAGAGGAAATAGACTTTACCGGTGTCGATGTAGGTTTTTTTGAATTCCGGGAACACGACGCGCTGGAATTTCCGGCAAATTGGGCACGTCAGAGAGGCGTATTTTACCACCTTTACGGGCGCGTTGGGATTTCCAAATGCGCGCTCGGGTAGCGGCCCCTTTGCAAGTACGTCTTCCAGCGTTGGGTTTTTGATGATCTGGCGGGGGCCATTGGCCGGCTCGTAGGCGGTCGGGTTCGAGAGATTGGCGCCGGCAAAGTTGCTGGTCGCGCCGGCTTCCGTATTTGCCGTGATCAGTCCGGTATCACCGGCGCAGCCTGATAGCAGCCCCAAAACGGGGGCGAGTGCCATTGCAAAATAGAAACGTCGCAGAATACTGCCTGGCACTGCCTACCCCCATGAGGCTTCGGTTTAAGACTGGGTCCGACGTGGGTGTCGGTTGCTGACTTAGCTTTTCGCCAGCAAAGGATCGATGGCGGCTTCGAACTGCTTCATGCCGACATTGCCGCTTAGTCGCTTGCCGTTCACGAAGAACGTCGGTGTGGCGTTTACACCGAAAACTTCAGCGGCGCGCGTGCGTTGTGCGGTCAGCTTTTCGAGAAGCTTCTGGTCTTTCAGGCAGGCGTCAAATTTCTCTTTTGTAAATCCAGCCTGCTTTGTGATTTCAAACAACGCTGGAACAGCGTTGCCTTTCGTATAAGCCCAGTTTTCCTGCGTGTTAAACAATGTGTCAACCAGTGGATAGGCTTTGTCGTCGCCCGCGCAGCGCGTCAGCATGGATGCTGCGGCGGCGAGATTGTCGAGTGGGAATTCGCGAATGATAAAGCGGATTTTGCCCGTATCAATGTACTTCTTTTTGACCTTTGGAAATACGTTTTTGTGGAACCTAGCGCAGTGTCCGCATGTGAGAGACGCATATTCGACGACGGTGACTTTGGCGTCCGCGGGGCCAAGCCCGAGGTCGGTCAGACCCTGCGTCTTCATCAGTTCTTCGGTGGAGACTTCCTCGGCTGGCGATTTTTGCGCGATCACGCCAAAGGAGCCTGCGGTCAATGCCGCGGCGCCGATGCCAGCGCCTGCCAGTAGGGTGCGGCGGTCAACTGTGAGTGCGGAAAGCCGCTTTGCTTCGTTCGACACGTAAAGAACTCCTTGTCGTTTCGTTCGTCGGGCCGGTTCGGGCCTCAGACACTTGATTTGTGTTGCTAATCCGAGCGCTAGCACATCTAGACGAACTCATTAAGGCATTTAGCCCCTGAACTGCAACTGAACGGCTGTCACGATGATGTGGCTTGGGCAGGTATTTTAGACGTTTTGGGCCCCAAATCGTTGCATTTGCAGGAACGTCAGCCTTCGTCTCGATAAGAATTGATCCCGGCTGACATGCGCGCCAAGGCGTCGCGCAGGCCGTCGTCGTCTATCTGCGAAAGATCCGCGAGCGGGTGATCATCCGGTTTGACGGTTGGTCGATGCTGACTTTGAGGTTTTCCAGGCGCTGCAACGGGTGCTTGCAAAATACGGATGTCGGCGATCGCGCGATATCCGAAGTAAGCGTTGATGCGATCGATAAGTTGAGCGGCTTCATATTGCACGTCAAGAGCACGGGCGGGATCAACCCTCAGCATCAATGTGGCACCAGGGCGCCCGGCAGCCCCCTCTTCCGTATCGTTATAGGCCTCGACGCGGCGGGGCCATTTCAAACGGTCTGGAATGGTGTAGCGCGCTAGGTCCTGGCCGACAATGTTTGCCCAATCGGTCAACAAGGATGCGGCCGAAAAGCCGTATTTCTCAAACGCTTTCTTGGTGAGTTTCGGCACAAAACTGCCAACACGGCGTGCGGGATTGTATCCGCGCGGAAACCTTCGGCCAGCAGATTTGAGATTTCCGTTCGCCATGTGTTTCGGGCGTACTCCGATTTCTCGTTTCGTTTGCGTCTGTGCGGCTGTGCAGTCGTTGCTGATACAGAACCTGAATTCATCTGATTGCGATATGCCGATGTATCAGAACGTCGTGGATGGAGTGCTTTCCGGCACGTTTTTCTCAATTGGTGTGGCCTGGATAACGG
>JAJFHI010000416.1 GCA_021775715.1 Hyphomicrobiaceae bacterium
CATGCAGTGCAGCTGGAAATCAATCGCGGCCTTTATCTTGATGAGGCAAGCCTGCGCACCACAGATGGCTTTGCTAAACTGCAGACGGACCTCAGATCTCTGGCAGAGCAACTCTTTGCAACGCTTCCAGGCCTCCTGGAACAACCGCGCGCCGCCGCAGAATAATCGCGCAGCTTAATTGCGGTATACCTTTTTGAAGTCATGCTCTTTGGACATCGGAAAATCAGCAAAAGAAATGCTGCGACGCGACAAAAGGAGCCTGCTTGCTCGCAGTTGCGAAGCGAATGTCATCATGATGGGAGCGATTTCCGCCTCCGAACATCCGTTTAATGACGCAGAAACACCGCGCTCGAACTCAGTCTGCAAATATGCACGAAAGCCGACTAGATCATTAAGTTATTGTTTGTAAATATTTTTTAATGTGGATTGGACAAAAAAGAGGCCGTCCGGAAACCGAACGGCCCAAGTCTAGGGAGGAAACGCCCAAGAAGGGCTACAGAACGGCGACGTCGTCGCCAGATCTGGTATTAACAACTTAACCTGTGCGGTGCACAATTTTCAACTGCGTTTTATGCAAAGCTGCACAGCGTCGAACGCACGGCTGATTTTGTCCCCGCTTCGACTGATTCGTCGGCTTGGGCGCCGAAAATTCGGCGGCAGGTCAAGCCCGGTGCTGGGGACCGTGCCTAGGGCATCCGCCCGCTTTGTCGCGCAAAGCATGGATGGCAATAGCAAAAAAGTGGCCGCCCAAATAAATGAACGGCCCAAGTCTAGGGAGGAAACGCCCGATATGGGCATATGAACATGCACGATAATGTTCATGTCCATTTCTAATAGTTACGCCTATTCTTGGATAAAAACAAATCTAACTTCTGGATGTGACAAGGATACCAGTGGAATAGGGATAATCTCGCCACACTTACTAACCTGAATTGGTGGTACAATACAGATCCAAGTGTTGTGTAGAATAAATCCACCCATTCGTTGTATATCCTGCAATTTCAATCCTATTAGAGGGCAGGCAACTGTGACTTCGATGCCTCAGACGTGTACAGCTGCATTTGTAAAGACCTGCAACGATCTAGCGGATGCGGCGACTCGAGTCATTCTTCCTCACTTTCGCCAGCCAATACTTGTTGAGAACAAAGCAACCGGCGCAGCGTTCGATCCGGTTACTGTGGCTGATAAGGCTGCCGAGCGCGAACTCCGCGACCAGCTTGCCATCGCCTGGCCGGAGCACGGTGTTATTGGCGAGGAATTTCCAAACACTCTGCCAGATGCGCGCTACCAGTGGGTGCTCGACCCAATCGACGGCACGAGATCTTTCATTATGGGCCTGCCAACGTGGGGCACACTGATTGGCTTGACCGACAATGGCAGCCCGACCGTCGGTATGATGGTGCAGCCATTTACCGGTGAGCGGTTTTGGGCGGATGAGCAATCGGCGTTTGCGTCACAGCAGGGGCTGCTCGACCGCAAAAGCACCGCGCTCAACACTAGGGCTTGTCCGAGACTCGACGATGCAATCGTCACCACCACGCACCCGGAACTGTTTACCACCGACGCCGAACGCACATCATTTGATCGCGTGGCGCAAAGCGCGCGTATGACGCGTTACGGAGGTGACTGTTATCAGTACTGCATGTTGGCATCAGGTTTTGTCGACGTCGTGATTGAAGCAGGCCTTGCGCCCTACGACATTGTGGCGCTGATCCCGATTGTCGAGCGGGCCGGCGGGCGGATCACAACGTGGGCCGGCGAACCAGCGACCAAAGGCGGACAGATCCTCGCCACTGGCGATGCAACGCTGCACGACACTGTGTTGGAGATGTTGAGATAGAATTTAATGTGCGCCCAGTATTAAGCAGCCACCGATGCCGCACCGATGTATGCATCAAATGCCGCCCAGAAGCGTTGTCTCACTGCGTCCGTTTCCTGCAGGATCTCGTGACGGGCATTTGGTATCAACAGCTGACTGCCAACCTTCAGCTGTACGCCGAATTCTTCAATAGCCTGTGTCGACACCAACTTGTCTTGGCCTGCAGCAAACATCAAAGTCGGTATCTTTACGCGGTTGGAAAAATCTGGGCTGGAAATTAATCCGCACGACCGATAGGCGGCCCATAACCAGCCGACAGTTGGTGATCCCAAACTCCACTCCGGTGCACTTTGCACGATGCCAACGTTGCGCTCCCAACGGTGTACGTCTGATGTCAGCAGATTGCCATCATACTCAGAGTGACCATCAAACGGATCATCAGACCCACCAACCACATAAGACGATGCCAAGCCGATCATTGAGCCTGCACCCGCGTAGGTGCGTACCATTGATTGCGGATAGCCGACGCGCTCATCAGCAAATGCGAGCAATGGTGCGGTCAACACAAGTCGATCGAACCAACTAGCGGAATTAGCGGCGTGACGCAGCAAGATATTTCCACCCATCGAATGGCCCAACGCATAAAACGGTGGCAGGCAATCGGGAAGAACAATGTCCTTCATGAAGCGATCAAGGTCGCGCTCGTACTCGCTGAAGTCTTTAACGTGACCCTTGCGAGAATTTGACAGCGCCCGGTGTGACGCGCCCTGCCCGCGCAGATCAAAAATCGCCACCGAGTATCCGCGGCGACGCAAGTCGGAAATCGTCTCGAAATACTTTTCGATGAACTCGCCGCGGCCGGCGACGATGACGACGGTGCCAAGGCGCGGACCGCGTGTCGGCTCCCAACGCGCAAAGCGCAGCGGCACCCCGTCATAGCCTGCGAAAGTGCCAACGAAGGCGCCACTAGGTACCGGGTTTTTGGCGAGTGAAATTAGGTCCATCGAGTGCCTGGATAAGATGCGGTGCAACTGCGGGATCTGACCAACATTGTCCCGGAACTGAGAGGCGCCCAAGACAAAGACAAATCATGTCGAAGCATCTTATCAGCAGCACACCCGCACCGACAGGCATCGGTGGGCAGGAATGCGAAAAAAACGCGACATTGGCGAAATGGCACCGCCTACCAGCGATCGGGCAACCGGCGACTGTTGCGATAACCGCGGCGATAACTGCGGCGGTAACCGCGATCACGTAGCGGCTTGGCACTGACGATCAGCCCGGAACAACTATCAAGCTCTATCTCATAAAGACGCCCTGTTTCGCGACGGCGGGCGCGAAGGCAGATCACGCCATCAACTTCGTCGTAGCCAGCAAAGTCAAACCAACCATCCGACTTCAGACCGTAGCGAATGGAGCGAGGATGCAC
>JAJFHI010000417.1 GCA_021775715.1 Hyphomicrobiaceae bacterium
GTCTCGTCATGGCGCGAAGACAGGAGGGCGAACGACTGGAGGCTGTTGTCGTCGCGCAGGTCGCCGAGATTGAACGCCTTGTCGATGTGATTGATGATGCGCCCGTCCGTAGTGCTGAGGCCATTCAGGCACGTTTGAAAGGACAAGTTGAAAAACTTCTTGAGACAGGGCAGGACCTGGACCCAGGGCGTCTACATCAAGAGGCAATTCTTCTGGCAACGCGTGTTGATATTGATGAGGAATTGAAGCGGTTGAACGCGCATGTGGCCGCGGCGAAAGACCTGCTGGCGCATGACGGGGCGGTTGGTCGCAAACTGGATTTCCTGGCGCAGGAATTTAACCGCGAGGCCAATACCATTTGTTCGAAGTCTTATGATGCATCGATTACTCAAGCCGGGCTTGAGTTGAAAGTTGTAATCGACCAATTGCGTGAGCAGGTGCAAAACATTGAGTGACGAGACACTTCCAATGATATCGACAGTTGAAAGACGTGGTCTACTGCTTGTGCTGTCGTCGCCGTCGGGTGCCGGTAAGACGACACTGGCGCGCCAGCTACTGCAATCGGATGCAAATATTTCGATGTCGGTGTCGGCAACAACTCGTACCGCGCGTCCGGCCGAGGTCGAGGGCCGCGATTATTTTTTCAAAAGCGAAGCAGACTTCGAACGCATGACCGAAGCCGGTGGCCTGCTGGAGTGGGCGAAGGTGTTTGGCAACTACTACGGTACGCCGAAAGCACCTGTTGAGGTCGCTCTCAAAGACGGCCGTGATGTGTTGTTCGACATCGACTGGCAGGGAACACAGCAGCTTGGCGGCAAGATGGGCGCAGACCTCGTCAGCGTGTTTATCCTGCCACCGTCGGGTGCCGCCCTTGAAAGCCGGTTGATGTCGCGCAATCAAGACAGCGAAGAAGTTGTTCGCGCCCGCATGGCTGAGGCGTCGAGTGAAATGAGCCATTGGCCGGAATACAATTACGTTGTCATCAATTCTGACCTGGACGAAAGCCTCTCCGCACTCCGCAGCATTCTGACCGCCGAACGCCTAAAACGCGAACGCCAACGCGGCTTGGAAAAGTTTGTGCGCGGGATAAGGGACAGTTTGTAAATAGCGGTGGACTACAATTCCAACCTTGCATAGGTGGCCGCCAGGTCGGCGAACTGGGCGACGGTCAATGTCTCGGGCCGCAATTCAGGGGAGATGCCAACCTCATTCAGCAATAGTTCTGGCATTGACACCAGGGTCTTGAGGCTTTGGCGCAGCATCTTGCGCCGCTGGCCGAAGGCTGCAGCGGTGACCGTCGCAAGAGCTTTAGCTGTACAACCCGGCGGTTCCATCACTTCGCGCGGCGTGAACACGACGACGGCGGAATCGACTTTGGGTGGTGGTGTGAACGCGGCCGGCTTCAGTGTCAGTTCGATGTGCGCGTGGGTGCGCCATTGCGCCAGCACAGCGAGGCGGCCGTAGGCTTTGGAGCCAGGCTTTGCGACGATGCGCTCAGCAACTTCTCTCTGAAACATCAAAACCATGCGGTCGTACCATGGTGGCCACGGTTCAGCGTCGAGCCAGCCGACCAGCAACGCAGTTGCGATGCCGTACGGAAGGTTGGCTGCAATGCGCACCGGCGTGTTTGCATCGCGAAGCAAGTCAGACCAGTTGATTGCCATGGCGTCGGCTTGGTGGATGTTGAGCCGGTCGGAATAGTGGTTGGCGACTTCATCGAGTGCTGCCCGGCAACGGTGATCGCGTTCAATTGCGATGACACGCTCCGCGCCTTCGGCAAGAAGTCCGCGCGTCAACCCGCCCGGCCCCGGGCCAATCTCAACAATCGTTTTACCTTCAAGGGGGCCTGCTGCGCGTGCAATACGACGTGTCAAATTGAGATCGAGGATGAAGTTCTGACCGAGGCTCTTTTTGGCCGCCAGCTCATGTTTGGCGATGACCACGCGCAACGGTGGCAGACCGTCGTTGGCACGCAAATCGTCGCCTAACGTTTCCGCTTCGGAATGTTTCGACGTATCACTTGGGCGAGGGGTCACTGCGTTGCGCTCTGTTGTCTGCACGCGATCATGCGGGCCGCCATCTGCAAACTGGCAATCAGGCTTGTCGCTTTCGCCTCACCGGTGCCTGCAATATCAAATGCAGTACCATGATCGGGCGAGGTGCGCACGAACGGAAGGCCCAGTGTGATGTTGACACCGCTGTCAAAGGCAAGCGTCTTAAGTGGAACAAGGGCTTGATCATGATACATGGCGATGGCGGCATCATAACGTGTGCGGGCTGCTTCATGAAACAACGTATCGGCGGGATGGGGCCCGGTCACATCGACGCCCTGACGGCGCATCGATTCGATCACCGGAGAGATGATCTCAATTTCCTCACGACCCAGCGCACCGCTTTCTCCGGCATGGGGATTGAGCCCGGTCACTGCAATGCGCGGCTTCTGCAACCCAAAGTCACGCTGAAGAGCAATGTGCGTTGTTGCGATGACCATAAGCAGACGTTCCTTGGTCAGTGTCTTGGGAACGTCTGCCAACGGGATGTGGATGGTCGCTGGCACAACGCGCAGGCGATCACCATCCGCTAACATCATCACAGGGTGTGGTGCGTGTGGTTCAGCCGGTGTGCGTGGCCAATGGCGGCCCGCGAGATCACCAAGGAACTCGGTATGGCCTGGATGCTTGAATGCCCTGGCATATAACGTTGCCTTTGCGATCGGGTTCGTGACGACACCCGAGGCCTGCTCACTCGCAACAAGCTCGACGGCACGAACAATCGAAGCGACGATTGCTTCGGCGTAGTCTGGAGAGGTGACACCGGCTTTGACTGGGTCGGTAAGTGTCAGTGGTAGGACGGGCAGGGCAGTGTTGAAAATGTCGTCAACTTTTTCGGTGGTCTCGATCACCTGAACCGGTACCGGCAAACCCATTGCGTCAGCCCGATCGGCTATTAGAGCCGGGTCGGCAATAACAAAGAACGCGGGAATCGGCGAGCTGGCCTTGGTCTTTTGATGTCGTAGCCAGGTTTTGATTGTGATGTCGGGTCCGATCCCGGCGGGATCGCCCATCGTCAAGGCCAGGGCAGGCATGAGGCCGTTACTCTCTTATAGTAGGGACGACCGCAACCGACTGCTTACAGGACATCGGTCACAAACTTGCAAACGTGTGCAGTTTTAAATGTATCACCGGAGACCAGTCCGGTTTTGCAATACCACCGAAAGTGACGACGTGACGATCACGGCGCCTAAGGTTGGTTAGCGATACTCGATATGTGCGTCTTGGCGGAGATCCTTGAGTTTACGTTTAGACATCAGTTGGAAATCTTTTTGTTTGGCTTTGGCACTTGCACTCGGGCCACTCCCAGCGCTGGGACCGGGACCGGGACCCGCATTGCCACCGGCGGCGGCGGCTCCCGTTGTTTTGTCACACAGTACCCACAGCTCGACGCCTGACGCAGCGACGCTAGCAGGAAGCATTTCACCGGGGTTAGCGCTAAGCAACATGGTCCGAGTTGGCTCAGCTATAGAGCCGGCTGGCCGCGTTCCCAGGTCTTCAAAGCGTGCGCCTGAAACTGTTTTCACGAGACTTGGCGTTGCGTTGCAACCTGTATGGCGCTGGCGAAGGGCATCGGCCTGCTGCAACAATCGAGCAAAGTCGGCTTCTTTGAACGCACCGCCAAGTGCAAACGTGATGCGCTGCAATTTCAAAGATGCATTGGCTGGCGTCTCAATGCCTGCACCCGACTGCCCATCAGTCCAACGATCGATGTCGCGCGATGAGAGATGGAGTTGCCGGCCGAACTGTCGCCGGACTACGTTGCGCCAGGACATCGTCGCCTTGATCCGGTCGCGCATTGAGTGGATGTCAGAACCGACGGATTTTATGTATGCAGCAAACTGCTTCTCATCCAATTTGTTACGGCTACCGAGTTTTGCGATCGCTTTTTTCACTTCGTCGTCAGAGGCGACAACATTGTTGCGGCGCGCTTCCTGCATCTGCAAACGTTCGTTAATCAACTCTTCCAACGCCTGCTTGTACAATCCTGACAGCACGCTATTGCGAGCGCTATTAACCGCGCGTTTCTGCAAGTTCACAGCGTAAGCCTTCTTCTTCTTCTCGAAGAGCGCAATGATTTGCTCGCGGGACTTACCTTTGTTCGCGTCAATGGTGCGTTTCAGGATTTTCTTCAGATCGTCGCCAACGCTCTTGCGCTTCAACAGACTCTGGAATTTTGTTTTCGCGACTTCCCCAATTTTTCTATTTCCCAGCCCCATCAAAGCCTGACGCTTGCTTATGGCGTAGCTGGTGATCGGCTCGTCGTTGACTAGGACGACAATGGCCTGACTGCGGCTGCCTCCGGCCTTCTTCTTCTGGGCCAAGGCCGGTGCAGAGGAGGCTATGATCAATACAAGCATCAATGCCAGAGCCACGGCCGAACTGCGTATAACCCAACTCCTCAGGCTGTCCGGCTGGATCGCTGCCGCTGTCGAGACTGCGAATGACTGCGTGTTGTGTGCCGAAGCTTTCATTTTCAGTGCCCTGCCTGCGGGTGGGTGTCATGACGTACGAGAACTTAATGGACCTGACTATCTAGTTGGCACTTGAGCCAACGCCAGTCAGGATAAGCGTTTGGTACGCGGTACATCGCAATCGCGCCTTTATGACCGCCAACTTTGGCGTTCGCGCGGCGACCTCGGCCTTTAACGTGCACGTGCCTAAAGGCCAAATCGAGATCGCACTTTACCCCAAAATGATCACGTTACACCGTTCTCCCCCTTTCGGTGGGGACCCGGTTAAAGTTTCAGCCGACTTTAACCGGCGTTGGGGTCGTCCTGTTCGCCAAACAGTGTGTCTGTCTTATAGCCGAAATCGCCCAGGTGCTTAAATTCGAAGCGGACGAATACGGAGCGGTCAGGCTCGATTTCAGCACTGCTCACGTTTGTTTCAGAATACGTGGTTGTTAATGCGAAACAGTCATCAGCGTATTGAACCTGGAACGAGTCGGTTAGGAGGAATTCGCTGTCAATGTCGTAGCGAATTGAACCACCAACGCTCCAGTGATCGGTTACCTGCAATCGCACGCCGCCGTTTACTTCCGACTGCGCTTGATCAAAGCCGAACTCCGGTGCTGCTGCAACATAAGTGTAGGTTGCCGATGCTGTGAGAAGACCGAGGATAGCAACCGCTGTCGCGTCTTCTCGTTCTACCGAAAAATCTTCTTGGTCAAAGCGTGTTTGGCTTATGAGACGGAATTGTGGAATTGGCGCGAGGTATGCACCGAGGACGTAATCGGAATCGTCCGTCTCAAGCCCGCTATTAGGTGAATACAGGAAGCCATTTTGGGGCACCTGGCTGGCAGTGTTACCTTCGAAGTCTACACCTGGTGTCTGGAATGCGTTTTCGCCGGACAAGTGGTAGCTCTGACCCGCAATAATGCGTGCGTGCCCACCATTGAAGCCCTGGAATGTGTACTGGACGCCGACGTTGGCACGTGTGCCGGTTTCGATGCGGTCAAAGCCGGAGAACTTGTCTGTGTCGAACAGGTTGGTATCGTCGAACACCAAGCTTCTAGCGTCTTCGTTTGGCAGATTGTTCTGACGGATGCTGGCTTGGCGTCCGATAATCTGACCGATGGGTTCGATCGTGTGTGAGGCATTCGCAGTGCTAGCGATCCAAGGGTAACTGACGGTCACTCCGCCCAAGGCAAGGCCCCGCCCGACGGTTTCATTTTCAATGTCGGCGTTCGTCAGCGGGTCAATCACGTTATTAAAGCGCAGCACATCACCGCGTAGTTCGGCAAACGGCGTGTACGTGATCCCGATATCGTCGATCATCTTGTCGCGCCATTTCAC
>JAJFHI010000418.1 GCA_021775715.1 Hyphomicrobiaceae bacterium
ATTTTGACGCCATCTTCGTTGGTCGTGATAGCGTTGACCGGACAGGCCTGCTGACACCAAGCTTCTGCGCATTGTGTGCAGGTGTAAGGCACGAAGCGGGCTTCGGTGTGGAAATCAAAAACGCGAATTCGCGACTTTGAGACGTTAAATTCGCCTTCTTTGACGTAGGAACACGCCATCTCACATTGTTTGCACCCGGTACACTTACCCGGATCGATAACCAAAGCCTTGAGCATTTCTCCTCCTTGCCGCCCTTCGATGATGAGGCGATGCGACTAAGGTCGCGCCTAAGGGTGCGACAAGTCAAGGGCTTCGAGGGCCAATCGTGTACTAATGTATATGAGCGCGTATACAAAAACGCGAAAAACCATTCTGCGTTTTTCCGCCGAATGGTTATCCTTATTACAGGACTCGGAATAAAATTCCGCGTAGAGCGAGTGTGGCGGAAGCATTTAGCCAAACAGCAGAGGGTCGCTCGGGTGCAGATGCTGGGAGAGTGAAATACCCATCATGTTGGAATGCCCCCAAACGACATGGCCAGATAACTGGCGGCCGAGCGCCAGTTTAACGTTGACCGGCGTTCCGATTGGAAGCACCTGACACCGTTCCATACCGATACCGGATTCTGAGATGTCCCGTGCAAAAGCACTGATGGTCCGAGCCCCGAAGGCGACTTCGCAGGCCTGCAACAGACCGACACGCGTGCCGCGGCGGCGCTGGGGAAGGTCGGGGTAGTAGAGCTTTCCGTCAACGAGGCATGGTGTGCCGCCGTCTTTGGCTGTGATCAACAGCGGCTGCAGATCGCGCCAGTTCTCGGAATAGATTAGATGGATTGCATTGGCGACTTCATTGATCAGGCCGGTATTGATGTTGTTGAGTGCTGCACACGCCAGCCGCCATTGTTTTTTCAGAACCTCCTTGTGTATCACGGAGGCTCTTTCGTAGCCTATTTCCCTGGCGTCTTGGGCGTAGGCAGAAATTAAATTGCCGCCGTCTGAAATGAGATCGTAGGCTTCAATTAACTCGTCAACGAGCGTTCTGTGCAGATCGATCTGCATCAGTCCAGTGCGCAGAGGCTGCAGTATCGCCGGTTCGCGCGGCACGAATGACAGCATCATCTCGGACATGTCGGTAGAATTTTTTGCCGACATGTCGTTGATGCAAGTCGTGATGACGGTTGCTGCAACGGCCCAATCTTGTGCCCGATAGATCAGCAGTTCTAGCTTTGCTGCATTGTCAAGGTGGTGCCCGGTTCTGATATCGGGTTGAGAGTAGTCTTGTGGCGTTTGCGCTTTGGTCGAACATAGCGAAGGCGATGCGAGCATGGGGGCAGTCCTGAACTGAGGGTCGGGTTGACTGGGGGCCTGTGCCTGAGCTGTCTGTAAACGACACTGCACAAGACAGGTATCTGATTGGTACTATCTTGGCGTGTAGACCGTAAAAGGACAGTAAACTTAAGCGTGCGTTATTGAATTGATACCGCAATTGTTCGAATTTTATCGATCTATAGCTGCCGGTGGGCTCACTCCGATTGTGAGAGGTTGGTCGGCACGGACTGGCTCTTACGGTCGAGCGCTGCTAGAGGCACTGGGGGATGTGCCGAGAGGGGAGACAGACGTTGAAAATTTGCATGATCGGAGCTGGCTATGTCGGGTTGGTATCGGCGGCTTGTTTTTCTGAATTTGGCTGGACCGTCGATTGCATCGACAACGATGAGGGCCGGCTGGCGCAGTTGGCCAAGAACGTCTCACCGATCTATGAGCCAGGTCTTGACGACTTGCTTGCCCGCAATACAGCAGCCGGCCGTCTGAAGTTTAGCGGCGATTTAGGTCCTGCGGTGGCTGCGGCTGATGTGGTCTTTCTTGCTGTCGGCACACCGATGCGCCGTGGTGACGGTCATGCCGATCTCTCCTACATTTATGCAGCCGTCGAAGAACTGGCACCTCATCTCGATGGCTTCACCGTCATCACGACGAAATCGACCGTAACTGTGGGGACCAGCCGCGAAATCGAGCGCCGCGTGAAAGCCATCCGTCCTGACGTTGACATAGCGGTATGCTCGAATCCAGAATTCTTACGCGAAGGCTCTGCAATAAAGGATTTTACGCACCCCGATCGCGTATTGGTCGGGACCGACGATGATCGCGCCCGTGACGTTATGCGTGAGCTCTATAGCCCGCTTGCGATCCGCAACGCGCCTGTGATCTTCGTTACAAGGGAATCTGCTGAATTGGCCAAGTATGCAGCCAATGCGTTCCTTGCTTTAAAAATCAGCTTCATCAACGAAATGGCGGACTTGTGCGAAATGGTTGGTGCCAACGTACAAGAGGTGGCGGACGCCATCGGTCGTGACAAACGGATTGGCGACAAGTTTCTGCACCCAGGTCCGGGGTATGGTGGATCGTGTTTCCCAAAAGATGTCTCGGCGATCGTGCGGACGGCGCGTGAGGCCAAGGCACCCTTGTCAATTGTGGAACAAGTACAAACAGTCAACGAGGAGCGCAAGTTGGCGATGGCGGGCCGCATCGTTGATATGCTTGGCCGAGACGCGCGTGGTGCGACGATTGCCGTTCTCGGCGTAACGTTCAAGCCAAACACCGACGACATGCGCGATGCGCCAAGTCTCAATGTCGTACCTATGTTGCAGGAACGCGGTGCTGTTGTTCGTGCGTATGACCCGGAAGGGCGTAAGCAGGCCGAACCTTTGATGCCGGGTGTGACATGGTGTGACGGTGCGCTGGATGCTGCAAGAGGTGCGGACGCACTGGTCGTGATGACGGAGTGGAACGAGTTTCGCGCGCTGGACTTGAACGCTGCAAAAACTGCGATGGCTGGTGATGCGCTGGTTGACCTTCGAAATATCTTCGAAGCCAAACGCGCTGAAGCGGCGGGCTTTAGATATTTAGGTGTTGGTCGGCCGGGCTAATATCTTGCCTGGGTTCAGAATACCGTTTGGATCAAGGGCCGTCTTGATACTGCGCATGAGTTGGAGCTCAACAGGGCTTTTGAGGCGGGCAAGCTCGTCGCGTTTCATGCGGCCGATCCCGTGTTCGGCAGA
>JAJFHI010000419.1 GCA_021775715.1 Hyphomicrobiaceae bacterium
AAATTGGGTCCGACGATCTTAATGCAATTAGGCAGTTGGCTAAGCAGATCCACGATTCGATCCCACCGGTCCTCTTAGAGAAACTTGAAGACGTAAAATTGGGCACAAAGGCCGGAAGAGTATTGGTGAGAAAAGCAAAAGAATCAGGTTGAGTGGGGACCTCTGCGTGCGCCGACACAACTATTTCCACGTTGGGCCAGAAGCCAAAATTATTTTTTTTAAGCTGCCACCCCTACAGCACGTCTGAATGGCAATCTTCTCAAACTATCCCAAAAAAAAGGCCCCGCGATTTACGGGGCCTGTTTTTTGTCTCGCGGTTCATGAAGCGATGCGGTAGCGCAACCTTATCGCTACCTACTATCCTTCAAGTTCTTTAATGCGCTTGTCCTGGGCGATCACGTGTAGCGTCAGCTCTTCCACCTTCTGCAAGAGCTTCATCGAAAGCTCCGTCATGGCGACACCATTGCGTTGCATGTCTTTGGCTGGTGCCACATCCGGCAGGTGTCGGTTGGTGGCGATAAAGCTTTCGACGTCTGACAGTGGTGCCAGCTGGTAGTCGTCGGCGAACACGAAGTCAGCACCCGTTGCGGCCTTGCCGTTGACGACGATCTCGCCCGTGCCGCCGATAATCTCAACGGTGGTTTTGCCGGTTGCATCGTTGGCGCGGATGTTGCCGTTGTGGGCTTCCAGTTCAATGCGCGTCGTCCCACTCGACGTATTCATCATGATGTCGCCGTCGTGACCGGCGCCACCCAGCGTCACGTTGCCTTCGCCACCATCGATGTGGATCGTCTGGCCGCCGTGCTCGTCGACAAGCAGGATGTCGCCTTCCGCACCGTTGCCACCGAGCGTGATGTTACCGTCACCACCATCAAGATGGATCGTTTGCTTGCCCGTCATGTGCAGCAGTGTGATGTCGCCAACCGACCCCGAGCCGCCAAGCGTCATGTTGGCATCGCCGCCGTCGATGTGGATGCGCGAGCGACCACGACCGTCAGTCAGCGTGATGTCGCCACCTGCTCCACCGCCGCCACCGAGGATGAGATTACCTTCGCCACCATCGAGTGCCACGGTTTGCTTGCCGCGATAGTCGAGCAGCGTGATGTCGCCCTGTGAGCCGCCGCCACCAAGCGTGATGTTGCCTTCGCCACCGTCGATGTGCACGGTCTGCTTGCCGCGCTCGTTGATCATGGCTAGGTCACCTTCGGCCTTGTTGCCGCCGAGGGTAATGTTGGCATCGCCACCGTCAATGTGGACCGTCTGCTGGCCGTATCCGTTGCAGGCGAGGATGTCGCCCTGGGCGCCGCCACCGCCGATCGAGAAGTTGGCTTCGCCACCGTCAATATGTAGCGTCTGCTGGCCGAGTGTATTCAACAATGCGATGTCGCCTTGCGAACCAAAGCCACCGGCTGTGTAGTTGCTAGCTCCGCCATCGATAAGGACGCAGACATTGCCGTCGGCATTGCGCAGATGAAGCGTCCCGTTGGCTCCGCTGCCGCCAGCGGCAATGTCGCCCTTGCTGTGTTGGGACTTGCTGACTGCCTTGCGCGGTGCTGCGGCTTTCTTCTTTGTCGCTGGACGTTTTTTGGTTGCTCGCGTTGCTTTGGCCATGTCGTCGTGTCCTCATTCTGTGTCAAACGTGATGCCCTGCTCAGCGACCGTCGCTGAAGCCATCAAACGGCTGCTGGTTCCGATTGCTGCACAAAGTAAACGAAGCCTGTTGAAAGCGTCGGCCTTCTCGGGCGACTGGTTAACGCCGACTGGGCTGCTATTCTCGTCGCACGAATGCGTCCGGTAGACTGCGCAAAAAGCTGAAACTCAGACAGCCATGTCTCGGTTTGAAGGCTCAATACACCTGTGAATGGCTCACGAGCCGCGGCGTAATTTGTTCAGCAATGCGGGCGTCGGATAGGAATCGGCTGGCAGACCCAGCTTAATCTGGACTTGCTTGACCGCCGCCCGGCTTTTCGCACCCAGTTTGCCATCAATCGCGCCGACATCGTAGCCACGGCGCACCAAAAGTTTCTGCAATTGCTTATTCTGCTCATAGCTGAGCGCCCGCAGGTTCTTCGGACCACGCCGCATCTGTTTGGCACCGTCGATGCGCGTTGCCAGATAAGCCGCGGTCAGGCTGTAGGTGAACGACTGGTTCCACTTCAGATAAACGCGGAAATTGTCATAGGCGAGGAATGCCGGACCCTTGCGGCCCATCGGCAGAACAAGCGACGCTTTCAAGCCGTCCTGAATAAGCGGCGTACCACTGGCCTGACGCACGCCCCATTTCGCCCATTGCGCGCGCGTATGTCTGATGGCGAGATCCGCTTGGCTCCAGTCCATCTTGGATGGCACGCGCACTTCCTGGACCCACGGCTCACCCTGTTTCCAACCTAAGTGCTGAAGGTACTTTGCTGTCGAGCCGATGATATCACCGGTTGACTTGAACAGGTTAGCGCGGCCGTCACCGTCGTAGTCGATGGCGTGGTTGAGGTAATGCACCGGCATCATCTGGGTCTGACCCAGTTCGCCGGCCCACGAGCCAATCATGTCGTTGGGCCTGAGATCACCACGATCAATGACACGCAGCGCCGCCATGAACTGCTCGCGGAACATTTCACCACGGCGACAATCATAGGCAAGTGTCGCCAGCGACCGGAGCACTGACAATTTACCCATGCCAGTGCCGAAATCACTTTCCAACGCCCAGTAAGCAGTGATGACCGGGGCTGGCACACCATAATCCCGCTCAGCCCTATCAAAGATGCGCTTGTATTTTTTTATCCGTTTGCGACCAGCTCGTTGACGGCTGGTGGTCGCGAGCTTGTCAGAGAACTGCAGAAAGCTCTGCGCGAAAAAAGACTGGCGGCGATCGCGCCGGATAATGCGACGGTCGTAGGTCAGACCGCTCAGGGCCTGTTTGATCGTGCGACTGGTGATGCCGGAGGTACGGGCTTCTCGGCGGAACTCTTTGAGCCAGGTGCTAAATTTCCCGGTGTTCTGGCACGCTGCCTCGGCGGTGACCGGAGCTGAAATTATGACGGCCGTGCCGATTAAAACCGCCAGACCCGACGTGATCCTGCGGGCCATCCCCCGAAACTGCCGTGCTTGCATTTCCCGTCCTCATATATCGTGCACCCAACTTCTTCCTAACATCGACGGGAGGGCATGGCTCCGTCAACAGCCAAGCTGATATAGGCTTGACGCGCCCGAGCCCAACTGTGGCCGAGATCGGACTAAATTTGATGCGCGACCGAGGTTGTAGGCGCCATCTGGGCTGACCTACATCACCCAATAGCGCCGAGGGTATGATCTCGACCGGAAGGGCCTACCCGATCATTTGCGAGATGACCAAAGGGCCCGCGCCAGCCGCGAGCGGCTTGATAATGGGCTCCCGCGCCATCCAGAGGCGGCTTGGCTACCGTTTTAAAAGAATCCGGCGCCCGTCATCCGAAGGGCCGCGACCTGACCGTCCGGGGCAGGTGCCGGAGGACATGTTCAAGCGTGGCGTTGGCGCCTCTTTCCGCCAGCGTCCGGCAGTGGTAATGAGCGCTCATGACTGAGACATCACACATCCGAAATTTCTCGATTATCGCCCACATCGACCATGGCAAGTCGACGCTGTCTGATCGGCTGATCCAGCTTTGCGGCAACGTTACAAACCGGGAGATGAAGGAGCAGATCCTCGATTCCATGGACATCGAGCGCGAGCGTGGCATCACGATCAAGGCCCAGACCGTCCGGCTGGATTATCACCACAAGGACGGCATTGTGTATCAGCTCAACCTGATGGACACGCCGGGCCACGTTGACTTTGCCTATGAGGTCTCACGGTCGCTGGCGGCTTGCGAGGGCGCTATCCTTGTGGTCGATGCCTCTCAGGGCGTGGAAGCCCAGACGCTTGCCAACGTCTACACCGCACTCGAAAACGAACTCGAAATTTTGCCCGTTCTTAACAAAGTCGACCTGCCCGCCGCCGACACAGATCGCGTTAAAGAACAGATCGAAGACGTGATTGGCATTGATGCCTCTGACGCCGTGCCGATTTCCGCCAAGACTGGCTTGAACGTTGAAGCCGTTTTGGAAGCTATTGTCGAACGCCTGCCTCCGCCCAAAGGTGACCGCAACAAACCACTGAAGGCCATGTTGGTCGACAGCTACTACGACTCCTATCTCGGAGTCGTAGTTCTGGTGCGCGTCATAGAAGGCGTCATGAAAAAGGGCCAGAAGATCAGACTGATCTCAACCGGCACCACGCACCTCGTCGAGCGCGTTGGTTGTTTTCGGCCAAAGCAAGACATCCTCGAAGACATTGGTCCGGGCGAAATAGGCTTCTTTACAGCGGCAATAAAGGAAGTCGCTGATACACGTGTCGGCGACACAATTGTTGATGAGAAGAACACAACAGCTGAACCGCTGCCAGGCTTTAAACCAGCCCAACCCGTTGTCTTCTGCGGCTTGTTTCCCATTGACGCCGCCGACTTTGAAGACTTGCGCGAGGCCATGGGCCGGTTGCGGTTAAACGATGCCAGTTTCTCGTTTGAAACTGAAAGTTCAGCGGCGCTTGGCTTCGGCTTTCGCTGCGGTTTCCTCGGCCTCCTACACCTCGAGATCATTACCGAGCGTCTTGAACGCGAGTTCAACCTCGACCTGATCACGACAGCGCCGAGCGTCGTTTATCATATCTACATGACCGACGGCACGTTGATCGAAATGCACAACCCCGCCGATATGCCGGACCCGGTCAAGATCGACCATATGGAAGAGCCCTGGATTGAAGCAACAATCCTGGTGCCGGACGAGTACCTTGGCGCGGTGTTGAAGCTTTGCCAGGACCGTCGTGGTCGCCAGAAAACACTGACCTATGCGGGCACACGCGCCATGCTGATTTACGAACTGCCGCTGAACGAGGTGGTGTTCGACTTCTACGACAAACTGAAGTCTATCAGCCGCGGATATGCGTCGTTTGATTATCACATGATCGGTTATGAAACCGAGGACCTCGTCAAAATGTCGATCATGGTCAACGCCGAACCAGTCGATGCCCTGTCGATCATCGTCCACCGCTCACGCTCCGAAAGCCGCGGAAGGCAGATGTGCGAAAAGCTTAAAGACCTCATTCCGCAGCATATGTTCGTCATTCCAGTTCAAGCCGCCATCGGCGGTCGAATTATTGCGCGTGAAACCATCCGGGCGATGCGCAAGGACGTGACAGCCAAATGCTACGGTGGTGACATCTCCCGGAAGCGCAAACTGTTAGACAAGCAGAAGGCGGGTAAGAAGAAGATGCGCCAGTTCGGCAAAGTCGACATTCCGCAAACGGCCTTCATCGCCGCCCTTAAGATGGAAGACAAATAGTGCCTGCATAACTGAAGGCGCCTACTGGCGACCGTCCGGCGTCGGAGCGCCATGTCGCTATGACGTCGTAACCAAGAGATCTAGGCCATTGTGAATTGTCTCAAAATGCTTTCTCGAGTATATCACAAACAACCTTGAAAAGGCCCCGAGAGGCCAGCAAAATGGCGTTTTCTTGCAGCCTCCAGCCTTGCGTTTCGAGGCCCAAAGGTCCATATAGACGCGGTCGAACACGCCTTGGTCTACTCTAACACGGCCCTATCACGCCTACTTTAGAAGTCTCCAAAGCGCGATTTGAAGACCCGCTGACATGTTGTCGGAGGGAAATATCCGCCAATGCTTTGGAGGCAAAAATGGCAAACGGTACCGTGAAATGGTTTAACGGCCAGAAAGGCTATGGCTTTATTGAGCCGGAAGAAGGTGGCAACGACGTCTTCGTTCATATTTCTGCAGTTGAGCGCGCGGGTCTGACTTCTTTGGCCGAAGGTCAGAAGGTTGAATTCGAAACGGAAAAAGGCCGCAATGGTAAGATCGCTGCGATCGACCTGCGTCCGCTTTAGTCACGTAAACACTGCGTTACATCGCACGATTTGACGCGGTCTTGAGACGAAAACATCGGAGCCCGGAAGCTGGTTCAAGCTTCCGTGGCTCCGAGTATCAATTAGGGGACTGAATGGCCAAGGAAGAAATGCTCGAATTCGAAGGCGTGGTTGCAGAAGTGCTGCCTGATGCCCGATGCAGAGTAAAGCTGGACAACGATCACGAAGTGATTGCTTACACATCCGGCCGTATGAAAAAGAACCGTATCCGCATTCTTGC
>JAJFHI010000420.1 GCA_021775715.1 Hyphomicrobiaceae bacterium
TAGCCATCGAATAGGCGCGCACCAGCGGCTTGCCTTCGACCTCAATTCCCACCATCGCAAACTGGCCATTCTCAAAACGAAATGAAGCGTTGCGTGTCGTGGTGAAGCTGAAAAGGTTGTCTGTCCAATGGTGGACGCTCAAGACTTCCTCGTGATGGTACGCGCTCATAATGGTATTCTGCTATCTTGGTTTTCTATTGTCCGAAAACGCCCGTGCGACCTGCCGGTGACTGACGGACGCAGAGCGACGAGGACCTATCACCGTTCAGCGCCAACGCAAAGAGTGAGGCCTAATCAGCCGCACGAAATGCTTAGAAAATGGCCGAATTTCTATTCGTTTTTGCCACCCGGCCAACCGTCAGATGCCCAGGTCACAAAGCCCTCACCGTCGCGCACGATTAACAATGCGGCAAATTTCAAACGGCTCGCCATACGTTTGGCGTCCTCTTCGCCCGCAACCATAAGGGCCGTGGCGTAGGCGTCAGCCTGTGCGCAGTCCTGAGTGATAACTGTGGCCGATGCCAACTTGTGCGCAATTGGCCGCCCGGATCGCGGATCGATGATATGCGCGATGCGCTGTCCGCCAACCTCAATGTATTTCTCGTAATCGCCGGATGTCGCGATCGACATGTTGGGCAGTGAAACAACACGATCAAAATCCGAACGCACCTTATCGGGGACGGCGACGCCGATAAGCCAGACATCGCCTTTGGAATTGCGTCCGCGGGCACGAAGCTCGCCGCCGATATCGACAAGGTAATCCGCGATCCCTTCCGCCTCTAACATCCGCCCGACCTCGTCAACACCATAACCTTTCGCAATCGCCGAAAGATCAAGCTTCACTTCAGGAATGGCCTTTTGCAGACTCGGTGGACTACTCCTGATGCGGAAATGCTTTGTGCCAGTTACCGCAAGCACAGCGTCGATATCTCTTTGAGCCGGTGCATTGCTCCTTGCCGCAGCGCCAGGTCCAAAACCCCACAGTTTGAGCAATGGCGCGACGGTTGGATCAAACGCTCCACCGGTTTGCTGACTGACCTCTGTCGCCAATTTAGCGACCACCGCCAGGCTGCGCGAGACCGGCACGGGCTCAGTCGATGTCGTTTGATTGAAGCGTGAAATTAAAGAACTCGGGTCGTAAGTCGAAAACTCACCTGAGAACTTTTTGAGCAGTGCATCTGTTTTCGCCTTGAGAGCTCCGATTTTTTCCCCACCAACCGACTTGGCAAGTGTCACGGCATAGCTCGTCCCCATCGTCTGGCCGGTAAATGCAGCGCCATCAGCCGCTGCAATGCGCGGCAAAAACACAACACCCAATATTAGGGAGATGCGGAACATGATCATTAATCTGTGCTTTCAAAGCTCGATGCATGTCGCCCATTAGACTTGCCATCAATTGCGTTGTTCGTTGCTTGGCTTTATAGCATGACAAAAAAGGCAGGATGCAGCGGGCAACTATCTGGTCCCGAAGCTTTTGAACCAAAACTAGGGATCGCGAGCTGAAACGAATGCTTCTAACCAACAGGCGGGCAAGCCGCTGTCTTAGGCTGATAACCCGCTTGATTGCTGTGCTCGTGTTAACCACGGCGTTTTACACACCGGCGCAAAGTGGGCTGGGTGGCCTCCCGAAGAAGCGCAAGGGCGTTCCCATAGAAGCCCATATCAAGAAACTGTTCGATGTAATTGGTCAAACTACGCTCGGAGACAGGGTCAAAGCTGGCACGGGTCCAGACGCGCCCTGGGTGTGGCCGTTTTATAATGGCAACAGACTGCTCGGCTATGCGTTCCTGACCGTCGAGATAGCGCCGCTTCCCGGCTACTCCGGCAAACCAATCGAAGCTCTCGTCGCAATTGATCCCGAAGGCAACTATCGCGGCGTAAAGATCTTGCATCATGAGGAGCCAATTTTTCTCAAGGGCTACAACCAAGACTCTCTCGACAAAGTCGCGGACCAGTACAAGGGCCTTAAGGTCCAAGACAACATCAAGGTTCGCGCGCCAAGCGACAACTCAAAACGTGTTGACGGAAACTCCTACGTCGATGGCATTAGCCGCGCGACCATTTCAGTCATCATCTTGAATGAATCGGTCATCCAATCGGCCATCAAAGTCGCAGCCGCGAAAGTCGAAGGCTTCGCACGTCTGCAAACGGCAAAAGTCAACATGGACGTTGTAGAGAAGGTCTCGTGGGACAGCATGGTCGAACAGGGCTGGATCAAGCGCCAGCGTATTTACTATGGCGATGTTCACAAAGCTTTCAATGGCACGAAAGAGGTTTTCGAAGCGGCCGAACGCCAGAGTGCCGACGTCGATACGTTCTCGGATCTGCAGTTTGTTCAGGTCAACATTCCATCCACTGGTCGCTATCTGCTAGGCGATGCTGGTTACGAACGTCTCATTACCGAGGAACTAAAGTCCGGCGAGAACGCAATCCTGGTTCTCTCGAATGGCCCCTACTCTTATCTCGGCGAAGAGTTCGTCGCGCGCACGGTTCCAGAACGCGCTGACATACACCAAGGTGACCGTTCGATCGAAATCCGCGACGTATACTTTTATAACTTCTATAAGCCCGAGTGGCCAGCCGACATGCCGAAGTTTAGGCAAGCACGAATTTTCCGGATTGACGCGCGCGATGCCTTTGATCCGTCTTCGCCTTGGCAGTTTAATCTCAATGTGATCCGTGGTGGCGGGAGGCTGAAGGATGAGGTGAAACGTTCGTTTTCAGCGGGCTACAAATTGCCAGAACGGCTGTTCATCAAACCAGATCCGACAGCGACCGCCGCCGCAACGCCACTGTGGGTCGAACTTTGGAAAAACCGGTGGCTGGAAATCGTCGGCCTGCTTGCAGGCCTCAGCGTACTAACCGCCGTTGTTCTGTACCCAAAAAGATTCATCAAAAATCCGGCCAACTTCAAAAAATTCCGCTGGGCATATCTGCTCTACACCATCGGATTTATTGGCTACTTCACCCAAGCCCAGATCTCCGTTACGCATGTCCTGACACTTTTGCAAAGTTTCTTCGACAGCTCGGCTGCCTCGGGCCTACTGCTTGATCCGATCATTTGCATCCTGGGAGCTTACGTCCTCTTCACACTTATCTTCTGGGGGCGCGGGTTCTTCTGTGGCTGGCTTTGCCCATTCGGCGCCATGCAGGAAGTCATGTCCTGGCTTGGCAAAAAACTGCGGGCGCCACAACTTAAGATCGCCTGGATCACGCACAGCTTCGGCAATAAAATCAAATATGTCATATTTGTTGGCCTCGCCGTCGTATCGGTGTATTCGCTCGGCACTGCCGAAGTGATGTCGGAAGTCGAGCCATTTAAGACCGCCATTACATTAAACTTCGTACGCACCTGGCCGTTCGTAGTCTACGCCGTAGTGTTACTCCTGGCCTCAATGTTCGTGCACAAGTTCTTCTGCCGCTACCTTTGCCCGCTCGGTGCTGCCCTTGCGATCGCTGGAAAATTGCGGGTGATAGACTTCATCGCGAGGCGCGAGCAATGTGGCAGCCCGTGTCAGCTTTGTTCCGTAAAATGCGAGATCAAGGCCATCAAGCCGGAAGGTGAAATCGACTACGACGAGTGTGTGCAATGTTACGAATGCGTCGTCATCCATGACGACGACAAGCAATGCGTTCCATTGGTTCAGGAGCGCAAGCAAAAAGCACGCCATACGAAAGCAACACCGCACGTTCCAGTAACCGTCAAGGTGCGCGAGCCGAAAACTTTAGAGACCGCCTAGCGACACCTGGCATGACAATTGTCACGTCTCAGATACCTCGACCGCCACGTTGCGTACCGCTCTTGCCAAACATGGTGCGGCGACGCCGAGTTTTCCGGAACTGGCACACCTCCCCAACCACAAGACTATAGGCTAAATTCCTTTCGCCGTGCTACAACACGACAGCAAACGACGCAGCTTATCGGGGGACACAATGGCGCCTGGAAATGACAAACACGGCAGCACGAAACTGTCTTTGACAGCGAAAGTGCTGATCGGAATGGTCTTGGGATTGATCGTTGGCATTGTCTTCAACTCCATCGACAACAGCTTCATAAACGAACATATCGTCGGCGGTTTGTTTGCCATGGTCGGCAAGATGTTCATCAACGCATTGAAGATGTTGGTCGTGCCCCTCGTCACGTTCTCACTCATTTGCGGCGTGACCGGTATTGGCGACATTCGGATGCTTGGCCGTGTCGGCGGCAAGGCATTCGGCCTCTATCTGCTCACAACCGCCGTTGCCATTGCTGTCGCCATTCTTCTTGCCACCATCATCGGACCAGGTTCCGGCTTTGACATGACCGGAATTGATACGTCCGGCATCAACGCGAAAGAGGCCCCTACGGTCTGGGACGTATTCGCAAACATCGTCCCGACCAACCCAATCAACGCTTTTGCCAACGCTGAGATGCTTCAGATCATTTTCTACGTAATCTTGATTGGCATTGCGACGCTCATGCTTGGCGAAAAATCAAAGTCGTTCGTCCAGGCTTGCGAGTATATGAACGAACTGATGATGAAAGTCGTCGAGATCGTTATGGCATTCGCGCCTTACGGTGTGTTCTGTCTCATTGCCAAGACGTTCTCAGAACAGGGCATTGATTTGTTCCTGCCTGTCATCGCCTACGTTGTGACCTTGGTGAGTGCACTCCTGCTTCACCTGTTCGTAACATTGATGATATTCCTGAAGCTGTTGTCGGGCCTCAACCCACTTACGTTCTTGAAAAAGATCCGCCCCGCGCAGATCTTTGCGTTTTCGACTGCCAGCTCAAACGCCACTATTCCCGTAACGTTTCAATGCACCACGGAACGCATGGGCGTGAACAACTCCGTCGCTTCATTCACAGTACCATTTGGTGCGACCATCAACATGGACGGCACTGCCATTATGCAGGGCGTTGCCACGGTGTTCCTGGCGAATGTCTATGGCATTTCACTCGGCCTCGGTGGCTATCTCACCGTGATCGGCATGGCTGTTCTCGCGTCAATCGGTACGGCCGGTGTGCCAGGCGTCGGCCTTGTCATGCTGACCATGGTGCTCGGCCAGGTCGGACTTCCGATCGAAGGCATTGCCATCGTGCTCGGTGTCGACCGTCTGATGGACATGATCCGAACATCCGTCAATGTCACGGGCGATGCCGTGGTCTCCGCAATCGTCGCCAACAGCGAAGGCAAGCTGGATATGGCCGTGTTCGAAGATCCGGAAGCAGGTACAATGACCGGCGATGATCTTGAGATCAGCCATGAGGCCGAACTCGAGCTTGCCGAAGCCGCTCGGCCCAAACCTGACGCATAACTTCGTTCGCCGTCTCTTTGGCGGCTACTGCCTTTACTCAAAACGATTGTGGCCAAGGCAGTCGCGCGCGACTGAAAGCAACATCCATGCGGTCGCATCTGATGACTATTCGAACGTTTCTTTTGGGCGTATCGTGTGTGATCAACACGGAGGAAGCGGACCATGACAGAGGCAGAGAAGCTCGAATTCGAAATCATGGAGAAGGCGCACAAGCTCGCTGAATTGCGTCGGAAAGATCCAGATGTCGAGGTCAAGGACTACACATTCCAAACACTCGCCGGCGAGACCAACCTGACAGGTCTGTTTGCCGACCGCGACCGTCTGCTGGTGATCCACAATATGGGACAGGGCTGCCGCTATTGCACGTTGTGGGCTGATGGCATCAACGGCGTTCTGCCCCACCTTGAAGACGCGATGTCTGTTGTACTGGTCTCCAAAGATCCACCTGACGTGCAACGGCGCATGGCTGGCGACCGCGGCTGGAAATTTCGCCTAGCCTCCCATGGTGGCGGCACCTACATGGCCGAGCAGTGCTCCATGGGAGACCACGTCAACTATCCCGGCGCCGCCATTTACGAAAGGAAAGGCAAAACAATCGCATGTCGCGGACGCGCGATATTCGGCCCGGGCGATCTCTATTCACCGGTGTGGCACTTCCTTGCACTCGCCGGCATCGGCGCCGACAGCTGGACGCCCCAATTCAACTATTGGCAACGGCCTGGCAAGCTCGACGATGGCGGTGAGAACGTCCGCAACTAGTTTATGCGTCCACTGACGTCGAAAACTGCCGCATGCCCAAACTCAGGAAGACGAACAGGTTCATTGGCGCATCGAGACGCATATCAGCGGACCTCGGTGATGAGACCCGGTGGGCGCTTGGCCCAACTATACCCTAACCGGCCAAGCTTGCGGCCGACATTAAATAGCGCGGTCATGTATTTTCGGTCGAACGGTTCTTGGCTCACCATGTCAAAGTCACTTGGAACCGACGCCATATTGTAGCCAATGCCGTTGTTTCCGGCCTCGACATAAAGCTTGTACAAATCGCTAATCGCCTGCTGCTTCATAAGCGTGTACAATGACCGCTGCGCAATACCGGCCGCAGTCGCCTTCGTCACATCCCATTTCGGCGACAGCGGTGTGTTCATTACGATATAGAGATTTAACTTTGTCGATTTGAGACTCCGGCGAACCGAGTTCGGCGCGACACTGCTGATCAAGAGCTGCGGTGGCAGAAAAAACACCTGGCCGGTTGTCCCGCCATCTACATGCAGTTCTTGTAGCGTCTCGCCGTTCGCTGCAACATCGATCGTGACCGGCGGGAAGATCGCCGGAATAGACGCCGAAGCCCGCAGCACATCGCGAAATAATTTCAGCGCGGCTAGGTCACCGCGCGTTGCTATCTCACCCATATCCCAAACGACGGGGCGTTGTGCATCAAGGTTGGTGGTCCCGACGAGAAGACGTCGGCCCCTGGCATGTTGGCGCGCAACGCCGCGCAAAAGATCTTCGTCAACATACTTTGCAATCATGGCTTTAAACTGCGAAGCATCTGCGATCGACGACCCACCCAGAAGGCCGGCCAACACCTGCGGCTGAACAAGCTCCTTGGTGGAATACTTGGTGTAGATCTCTTCTAACTCACGGTCATAGGCCGGACCCAGAAAGACAAACGGCGCCGCCAACGCGCCAGTGCTAATTCCCGTGACGAGATCGAATTCAGGACGCATGCCGGAATCGCTCCAGCCTTTAAGCAGCCCGGCACCGAATGCACCATCACTTCCACCACCCGAGATCGCAAGAAAGTTTGCCGATATCCGCCGACCATTCTTAAACTGGTGAGGTCGGGCCGCCTTGGTTTGCTGATAGCTGAGGCGCATCTTCTGACGGATGTGCTTTGGAAGCGCGTCGCCCCAATACCGGACATCGGGAAGCCCCACGACCTGCACTTCGTCAACAAGGCTTAATGGCACCGGCGTGCGCACAAGCTGTGCTGCACAGCCACTGAGCAGCACCATCAAAAACGCGAAAACAACCGGCATTTTCATTCTGACATCTGACGCGTTGAGTTTTTCAAAGGACCCCGTCCCCCGGGAGCCAGTCCCACACTGAGCCAGTCCCACAATAATTAGGCGAGTTTGGGAAGTTGCATCTAACAACAGACGCATCAATACCATAGGCATACTTAAAGTCGGGTTATTTTTGTTGCATCGCACAGCTGGAAATCAACAGAAAGCCCTTTAAAGACCGTTGATTGGTACCTTGAGAAACCGCTTGCCGCTCTCATCTTCAGGTTCAGGCAATTTACCGCCACGCATGTTCACCTGGATCGACGGAACAATAAGGTCCGGCAATTTCAACGTCTCATCACGCTTTGTTCGCATAGCAACGAATTCGTCAACCGTAATGCCATCGTGGACGTGGATATTGGCGCGGCGCTGTTCCGCGACGGTTGTCTCCCATTTAAACTCGCGACCACCCGGTGCGTAGTCATGGCACGTGAAAACCCTGGTCTCGGGCGGCAACTCAAGGATACGCTTTATCGAATAGTAGAGCTCGCGCGCATCTCCACCAGGGAAATCAGCACGCGCCGTACCACCATCCGGCATAAACAACGTATCGCCGACAAAGGCCGCATCTCCGACGACATGTGTCATGCATGCGGGCGTGTGGCCTGGGGTCAGCATTGCAAACGCCTTGAGCGAGCCGATCTGATACGTGTCGCCATCTTTAATGAGCTTATCGAACTGGCTGCCGTCTCGTTCAAACTCCGTACCCGCGTTAAAGATCTTCCCAAATACGTCCTGCACAACGGTAATTTTTTCACCGATGCCGATTTTCCCGCCAAGCTTTGATTGTATGTATGGCGCGCCCGAAAGGTGGTCGGCGTGAGCATGGGTCTCGATCAACCACTCAACGACCAGGCCATTGTCCTGTACGAACTTAATTAATTCATCTGCCGACTCATATGAGATCCGACCGGCGGCATAATCAATGTCCATCACGCTGTCGTAGATTGCGCATGCGTTGGAGCGTGGATCCCGCACGACATAGCTGACGGTATTCGTCGCCTCATCGAAAAACGCCGTGACCGCCGGACGGACGTTCATGTCGACGGCCACTGGAACCGAATTCATCTTAAACACTCCTAGCGAACCTAGCTTACGTTGTATCCTAGCGACGCAAGCGTCTGTAACCAAGTCACCAACAGACTGCTGCGCGTTACGACATACCGGCGAGGCCTTTGAGCCCCGTAAAATTGGTGATCTCGATCGCGCCGCGCGACAATCCAACCCAGCCGCGGCGCTGGAATTCCAACAATTGCCGACTGATCACCTCACGGGCCGTGCCAAGCTCAGAGGCAATTTGTTGATGTGTCGTCTCGATATGAGCGCGTCCATTGGCAAGCTCGATGAGCTTGTGCGCGAGGCGAATGTCGATCCTTGAGAACGCCACATCATCAATAATCTTGCAGAGATTGCTGACGCGAACGCTGAATGCTGTGAATACGAATTTGCGGAACGCAGACGAGGCGCCGATAAGCGCATCGAATGTCGCGCGCGGTATGGCAACCGCCTCAACGTCCGTCTCAGCCACACCCTCGGCCAAATACTCTTCAAAGCCCATCAGGCAGGCCGTGGTTAGCGCGCAACTTTCTCCCGCCTGCACGCGATAAAGAACGATCTCGCGGCCCGTATCTGAGGCCTGCTGAACGCGGACCGTTCCCGACAGAAGCAACAAGAAATTTTCCGGCGCGTGTCCTGGACCAAAAATCTGCGTTCCGGCCGGAATTTTTGCAATACGGCTTGTCTCTATAAGCGGACCACGTAAATCCGTTTCTAACCCTGCAAGGCCCGGGAATTTGGAAATCCAGTCGCTGCCAGTCATGTCAACCTCCCGCGAGCGGCCGCCATAACGCCTAGTGCGTGCTCAGTCTGTCCGGTTCGCGTCCGGCTTATACCGTAATAGGGACTGGCGCGCGACAAGCTTGCCCCACTGGCTGTTGAATGGATGGACATAGGGCGTTGGCAGGTTGTGGTCATCGACCAGGGGCTGTTGCCTGTTGTGCCAGGCGAAAATGCCGCCTTTTAAGTTATGAACACTCTTTGCTCCGGCCGCAATCAGATGGGTCTTGACCCGATTTGCCAACCGCGAACTGCGCTCCCCGACCGAGCAATAGAAGACAACACGACGTCCCGAAATGCGATCTTTCGTCTGCGCCGCGACCTCCTGTGAGGATGCATCAGGATCGATCCGGATCGCACCATTCAATCGACTGACTGCGTATTCATCGGCCTGGCGAACATCAATGAGAATTGGAGGATCATCTTCGGCTGCAAATGTCAGGCTTTCAGGAGCAATATGTTCGATTTCTGGAAACCGGCTTTCAATGTCCGCCTCAACATCTGACAATGAAGGACTACCTTCCGTGAAATAGTCAAATAACCCAGCCGCCTGCACCGGCGGACCAGCGACCTGAATTAGCATGAAGAAAGCCAATGCCAAGACGAGCAGCATCGGCCCAACCAATGTTTTGTGCATTAGTCGAAAAGCATCACCTAACTTGATCATCCAAAGTTGCAATCGCGTCTCCAGGCCAAGCCTCCCGCTACAAAACGATTGGCAGAGCTTAGCACAAACGTTCTCGCCATGTCTGGCCGGTGCCATCCACGTTGGTTTTGACGGAACATCTAGTATCGTGCATCAAAAAACGCTGGTTTGCTCAGACCTTTTCGGTTGTCGTTCGCATGCCGAGAACGCGATAGGCAGGACAAAAACTGAACAATCCTGTGAGGATGAGCACAACGCCCGCGACCATCGACACGATGCTCAAGGTCCCTGTTCCCAACACTGATGTGAAGAAGGGCAACGCTAGCAAAATAGCGCCAAGTACAATTCGGAAAATCCGATCAGCGGATCCGACGTTTGCAAATTCCATAACTACCTCCGATCTGTTTCTTAACGTAACATACAACTATCACGGTTAAGTTCTGTAACTATGTCACCTACTAAAAACATGTGTTCAGTTTTGCGTTGCAACGCAGGTCACGCATCAGTTTCGCGCAGCTCAACACGACGGATCTTGCCCGAGATCGTCTTTGGCAGCGTTTCAACAAAGTGTACAATGCGTGGGTACTTGTACGGCGCCGTGTGCTGTTTACAGAACTCCTGAATCTGCTTTGCGAGCTCATCCGACGGCTCATAACCCTTCGCCAGAATGATGTAAGACGTCACGACTTGACCCCGAACGTCATCAGGCGTGCCGACAACCGCACTCTCGGCAACCGCGGGATGTTCGATCAACGAACTTTCGACTTCAAACGGACTGATGCGGTAGCCGGCGGAACTGATGAGATCATCCGCCCGACCGACAAACCACAAATATCCATCTTCATCGCGTGTCGCTGTGTCGCCCGTGTAGTACCAGCCATTGCGGAATGCAGCCTTGTCCAGCGCGCCGCCCGTGTAGTAACCATCAAACAATCCCGACGGCCATGGCTTGGTAATGCGCACGGCGATGTGTCCGATTTCATTCGGCGGCAGACGGTTTCCTTCGTCATCAACGATGTCAACATCAAAGCCGGGAACAGGCTGCCCCATAGATCCAATCTTCACTGGCTGATCTGGGAAATTCGCAACAATGTTGATCGTTTCCGTTTGCCCATATCCATCTGCTATGACCGTGCCGGTGGTATTCTGCCAGTAGCGAATAACTTCCGGGTTGAGCGGCTCTCCCGCCCCCATTGAGCGCCTGATGCTCGACAAGTCGTAACCCGACAGGTCGTTTTGCGCGAACAGGCGGTAGACCGTTGGCGGCGCGCAGAACGTTGTTACATTGAGCTTGGGAATCAGTTTGAGGTGGAGATCAAGATCAAAGCCACCGTCGCCGTTGTAAAGTACCACAGTCACGCCGGCCAGGAACTGTGGGAACAACATTCCCCAAGCTGCTTTCGCCCATCCTGTATCGGTCAGCGTCCAATGCACATCGTCATGCCGCAAGTCCATCCAGAACAAAGCTGTTGCGGCATGGGCCAGCCCATACCCATAATTTCGCGGCACCATTTTAGGCATCGCCGTTGTGCCTGACGTGAAGTAGGCCATCATCATATCGCTTGACCGCGTCGCGACACGGTCTGCATTGATGATGTGTGGAGAATTTTTCGCACACAGATCTGCGAACGAGAGCCAGCCTTCGCCAGCCTCTCCGACGACGATGAAATATTTCAAAGACGGGCAGGCCTCACGGATCTGGTCGACCTTACCGCAGTGTTCCGGCGTGACAACAACCGCTTTGGCTTTGGAATGGTTGACGCGGTAGGCGATGTCTTTTGCTGTCAATAGGTTGGTTCCCGGCATCGACACGACGCCAGATTTCATGCAGCCGAACAAGACATCGTACCATTCCGGAATGCGCCCGATAACGACACACGCGAAGTCGCCTTTGGAAAGCCCAAGCTCTCTCAAGGCGTTTGCGAAACGATTTGAATTTTTCGAGATGTCCGAATAGCGCACATGGCGGATATTGTGGCCGTCGCCAGAAACCGCAATCACAGCGGTCTTGTCACCCTTCTCAGCCCAGCGATCGATGACCTCAAAGCCGAAGTTAAAGTACTCAGGTATATCTATCTGGAAGTTTTCTTTCGCAACAGCGTACTCGCGGGCAACGCTATCCAGGTCAAGCATTCACGGTCTCCATCCCAAAACAGTCGGTTTTACGGCCTTGTTTTATGATCGTGGTGTTGGCCGCCGCTACGCTGTTTTGACC
>JAJFHI010000043.1 GCA_021775715.1 Hyphomicrobiaceae bacterium
GATGGATTCAGAAACGCATTAAACCGTGCGGCCACATGTGGCAACGTCAAGTAAGCAAGACCCAGCCCCAAGAGCGCGACCGTCGCCAGAATGCCGACACCCAGCAGCGGCAAGCCTGACAACGCAAAGAGTGCACCCCACGTCATCGCGGTCAACATCGTCTGGCCAATATCCGGCTGGCCAATCAACAATCCGGCAAGCAGCGCAAGCAGCGCGATCGCTATTGGTAACGCCGGCATATCAGTACGCCGTCGCGCCTCAGCGAACAGCCACGCACAGATGACAACAAACGCAGGCTTGGAAAATTCGGAGGGCTGCAGCGAATAACCACCGAGGAACAGCCAGCGTTTGGCACCGTTGATCTCTGGCCCGGTGACCGCAATCCAAATTAGTCCAGCCAATGTTGCGACAAACACAATCAATGCCAGACGGCGTACCGCCGGCGGTGTCAGAAATGACAGCGTCGTCATCAACACCAGCCCGAGACACGAAAACATCAAGTGACGTTCAAAGAAGTAAAAGGTCGGCAACCCCTTTTTGAGTGCGACTTCCGGACTGGCTGCCAGCGACAGCACCACACCAACACCTGCAAGTATGAGGATTGACGTCAGCAGCAAATGGTCGACGGTGAACCACCAAGCCGCCACACGGCTTTCGTCGGCGCGAGAAAACCTCATGCAGAAGTCTCCGACGTCAATTTGATTTCTGGCAACGCACCAACGTAATCGCGGAACGTGTCGCCGCGCACCTCGAAGTTTTTGAATTGGTCAAAAGAGGCGCAAGCGGGTGAGAACAAAACGACAGCTGACATCTTGCCGCCTTCTATTCTGGCACTTTCAGACTGTGATGCAGCAGCAGCGACCGCCACATCCAGTTTGCCACAACGTTGATACGGCACCTTGCCTTCAAGTGTTTCGGCGAACTCAGCCGCCGCGTCGCCAATCAAGTAAGCTTTCTTGATGCGGGAGAAGAACGGCTCAAGCGATGCAATGCCGCCTTCTTTCGGTTTGCCGCCTACGATCCAATAGATGTTGTCTTCGAACGCTGACAACGCCTTTGCCGTTGCCTCCGCGTTCGTTGCCTTAGAATCGTTGACGTAGAGCACACCGTGAGCGTCGCCAACGTCTTCCATACGATGCGGCAATCCGGGGAACGATGCCAAGGCGGCTTGAAACTCTGTCGGGCGCCAGACATTTGGAATGTCCCACACGACGTCCGCTGCCTCGCTTTCGGCCAGCGCATCCTTGTGATCCTGCAGCGCGCGCAGGACCGCCAATACCGCCAGTGCATTCTGCACATTGTGTGGGCCGCGCAACGAACCAATGCCCGTAAGGCTTGCGACCTTTGTGCTTGAGGAGTGGCCCCGGTCTTCCTCGGCACGTGCAAACAACGACGTTCCGATCGCGTAAGCCCGAGGAATGATTGCAGCGCCTTTTCCGGCTGTGATGGCATAGAGACGCGAAGGCTCGTCATAGTTCTCAGCCACAGCCTTCGTCAGGTCGTCATCAATACCAACCACTGCGCGATCAGAATTCGAGATCAATCGCGCTTTGACAGCTGCATAGTTTTCAAGCGTGCCATGGCGGTCAATGTGGTCCGGCGTTATGTTCAGCAAGACGCCAACCGTCGGCTCAAATGTTGGTGCCAGATCGATCTGGTACGATGACACCTCCAGCACATGCACGCGATCCAGCGCCGGCGGCTCAAGCGACAGCACTGCCTTGCCGATGTTGCCGCCCATCTCGACGTCCACACCAAGCTTTTCCAACACATGTGTGATCAAGGCGGTCGTCGTCGACTTGCCGTTGGTACCCGTGATTGCGACAACGGATGCTGCCGGATGTGATTGAGCCCGGGTGCGAGCAAACAGCTCCATGTCGCCGATGATCTCAACGCCGGCATCATTTGCAAGCTTAACGGCCCAATGTGGTTCGGGATGCGTTAGCGGCACACCCGGCGCCAACACAAGTGCAGCAAACTCTGACCAATCAGCATCAGATAAATCGACCAGCGGTATGCCGTCGGCTTCGGCCGCAGACCGTCCCGCCTCACCATCGTCCCAGCCGGCAACTTCAGCGCCACCATCCAGCAACGCACGCGCCACGACGAGGCCCGAGCCGCCAAGCCCGAATACGGCTACCCGTTTGTTGCGAAAGGTTTCAGCGCGAATCATCAGACAAATCTACTGTAGTTTGTGTCCCCGAACCCGAAAGGTTCGAAACCGGGTTCATCCGCTCGCCACATCTACCGCAGCTTCAACGTGGCCAGTCCGATAAGAGCGAGGACGACGGAAATTATCCAGAAACGCACGACAACGGTGCTTTCCTGCCAGCCCTTTTGCTCAAAATGGTGGTGGAGCGGGGCCATTCGAAAGACGCGTTTTCCGGTGGTCTTGTAGGACACAACCTGAATGATCACTGACAGTGTTTCCAAAACGAACAGACCACCAATGATGGCGAGGACGATCTCGTGCTTGGTCGCAACCGCAATTGACCCCAACGCACCGCCC
>JAJFHI010000421.1 GCA_021775715.1 Hyphomicrobiaceae bacterium
CCGACGTCGATCGTGTTTTCTTCTGTAACTCTGGTGCCGAAGCAAACGAAGGCGCCTGCAAAGTAGCTCGCAAGTGGGGCAAGATCAAGCTCGACGGCGCGTACGAGATCATCACAGCCCTCGACTCGTTCCACGGCCGCACCCAGGCCATGATGGCAGCCACGGGCCAGCCTGCGTATCAGGAAAAATGGACCCCGCTCATGCCGGGATTCACGAACGTTCCTTACAACGACATTCAGGCGATCAAAGACGCCTACGTCGAAGGTCGCACATGTGCCGTTCTGCTTGAGCCTGTTCAGGGCGAAGGCGGTATCTTCCCGCTCGACACCTCCTACGCTGCCACATTGCGCCGGCTCGCCGATGATGCTGACTGTCCAATTGTTGTTGATGAGATCCAATCAGGCATGGGACGCACAGGTGCGTTTTCTGCCGCATCGCAAATCGGGTTGCGCGGCGACTATTACATCTTCGGCAAAAGCCTCGGCGGCGGACTAACCAAACTCGGCGCACTGCTAATCGACACCAAACGTTACGCCGTTGGTTTCGGCTTTGCACAAAGCTCCACATTTGCTGAAGACGATCACAGCGCTCTCGTCGGGCTTGGCGCATTGCGGTTGCTGGATGACGACAAGCTCGAAACCCGCTCCCACGATGCTGGCGTCTATCTGACAAAACTTCTAAAGGACCTGAAAGCACGATATCCAGATGTCCTCGCGGATGTGCGCGGTGTTGGTCTGATGGTCGGCATCGAACTGGCCAGCCAGTCAGACAACGAGTCCCAGGTTATTTCGGGGTTGTCAGATCAAGAGCTTCTCGGCCTGTTCGTGGCAAGTCATCTACTACATCGCCAGGGCGTGCGTGTCGGCACTGCACTGTCGCGACCAATGACACTGCGGCTGGAACCATCCGCCTATATCTCGCACGCCGATATGGACAAAACAGCTGCGGGTATTGAAGCGGTCTGCCGGATTATCTCGACGGGCGACGCCGCGGATCTTTTGCGTCATCTCGCCCAAAGTTATCGCTTGGACCGGCAAACGCCATTTCGCATGGGCGCCAGCCACCTCAACAATGGCTCCGCGAGTGCTGGGGATGCTGCTGTCGCGGCAATACCGGCCGAAAAACAGGCCGTGTTCCTTGGCCACATGATCGACTCTGATGACATCGGCTTTTGGGACAAGTCTCTGTTGAACCTTACCGAAGCCGAACGCGAGAACCTCGCGGGACGCCTCGTCGACCCAATACCAGTAAAGCAGATGTCGCTGTTGTCGCCGTCTGGCGGAAGGCTCAACTACGAGATTCAATCACTGCCTATCACGAGCCGCGCTATCATTACGGCGCTGCGCGATGGAAAATCGGACCGGATTGTCAAGCAAGTCAACGACGTCATCGCCGAGTACGCGCGTCAGGGTGCAAGCGTTGTCGGTCTTGGCGGCCTTCTTTCGGTGATTACACGCAATGGTCTCGCAGTCGGACAGGATATCGAAGGGTTGCAGGTCACCACGGGCAACACATACACGGTTGCCCTTGCCGCCGAAGTCGTGATCCAAACCGCGCGTGAGAAGCACATCGATCCAGCAACCGACCGCTTCGGCATCGTCGGTGCCGGCGGGAATATCGGTTCCACGTTGGTGCATATCCTTGCCGAGAACTTCCAACGCTTCCACTTGGCCGGTCGCAAAGAAACGATTGGCCGGGTCGAGCGCGTTGCTGATGCGGTCTATGATGCAGCGCTTGCAACGCTACAATCGGGCGGTGGAGCATCTCCGACCGGACTTGCCGCAGCACTCGCGGATTTGAAGCTCTATACGCAGCTCTCTTGCCCTGACCTCGGTCATGCCAGGCGTGCCAGTGCCAATGGCGCAAGTCTATCCGCTGGAGCTGTCTTGCGACGCAAGATCATCGAGCACTACGGCACCGACCCATTCCTGCCCGTGAGCCCTAGCATCGACGCATTGCAAGACTGCAGTGTCATCGTCACCGCGTCGAACGCGATTGCGCCAATTTTGACAACATCGAATGTCGGCCCACAGACCAAGATCATTTGCGATATCTCCGTGCCAAGCGATGTCGATCCGGAACTCATAAAAAGCCGCCCCGATATTACGATGGTCCGCGGCGGCGTCGCACGATTGCCCGAGGCCAATGAATTCACGCTTGATATGATCGACCTGCCCGAAAATCACATGCTGGCCTGTATGGCGGAAACCGCCCTGTTGGGCTTTTCCGGGCGTCAAGGCTTCCGCGCTATCGGAGAAATTGATGCAGATGGCGTTCGGGAATGTCACGCGCTCGGGCGCAAACACGGTTTCGAATTGAGTTACTCCGCAGTCGAAAAGCCGTTCGCCATCGAGCTGGATTAGGGCGCTAGAAATTTCACCATAGTTGGTTGCATCGATCCGGAATTGCAATTTGTTCGCTGCATGCACGTGCAATTATTCGCCAGGGAGGATTGGATAAGGTCGGCAATTGCCCCGACCTATCCTGCATCTTCAGAACGACTGACGCGAGCGCCACTCGATACCGTGTGTCAGGGTGGGTGGGGTCGCCATGCTGGGCGCCAGTTCGCGTGGATGGCAAGCGCATTGGCAACATGACCAACTGCGTCTGCTCATGCTAGCTGAAAAAGAACATTGGATTCGGCTTGGTGGCGACATAAGCGTCGAAATCGATGGTATGCACCACACCAGATCGCCAGATCGCCAGATGGACTTTCTTTTGATCGACAAGAGTTTTGAAGTCTTGCACAATGCTGACTTCCAATTTGTTCGCGAGAAAACAACAAAGAAGCCCGCGTTTTCTAGTAAAGAGGAAGACCTATGAACATCAGACCAGACCCAACGTTTCACGCCACCCCGCAGCTAGCGATGCAGGCGCCTGTGGAAAATTATGCGTTCACGGTGATGCTCAGCCCGGATGCGTCACAGTCGGACGGGATTGCCGTGATCGACCTAAACAAGAGCTCAAATACCTACGGGCAGATCGTTCATCAGGTGATAGCTCCTAACAAGGGTGACGAGTTTCATCACTTTGGTTGGAACGCATGTTCATCGTCTCTGTCACCGTTGACCGGGCACGCGTTTCTCGAACGCCGTTACCTCATCGTGCCGGGTATCCGATCATCGCGTATCTACATCATCGATGTGAAGGAACCACTGAAAGCGAAGATCCACAAAATCATCGAACCTGAAGAGCTGTTCGCGAAGACTGGCTACTCTCGGCCGCACACCATCCATTGTGGTCCGGAGGGCATTTACGTGTCGACCCTCGGCGGCGGCGGCAAAGACGGTACCGACGGACCTCCAGGAATTTTCATCATGGATTGCGAAACCTTTGAGATCATTGGCCGCTACGAGATGGATCGAGGCAAACAGGACAAACACTACGATTTTTGGTGGAACTTACCACAGGACTACATGGTCAGTTCCGAATGGGGGCTTCCTCCGCAGTTTGAAAGTGGCATTGTGCCCGAAGACCTGCTGTCTAACAAATACGGTCACTCGATCCATTTCTGGGATCTGCGCGCGCGCAAAAACGTCCATACAATGGACTTCGGTGAAAACCACCAAATGGCACTTGAAGTGCGTCCGGCCCACGATCCGGCAAAATCTTATGGGTTCTGCGGAGTGGTCGTTGACACAACAAACTTGCAGGGCGCGATCTTTACCTGGTGGCGCGATGAGGATGGCAAGTGGCAATCGAAAAAGACGATCACCATCGACCCACGCCCTGAAGATGCAGACAACCTACCTGAGTTGTTGAAGGGCTTCGGTGCG
>JAJFHI010000422.1 GCA_021775715.1 Hyphomicrobiaceae bacterium
GATGAACGAGGCCGCGCTGAGCAATACCCTTGAAACGGGCCGCGCAACGTTTTGGAGCCGGTCGCGCAAGGCGCTTTGGCAAAAGGGCGAGGAAAGCGGTAACACGCTGACCGTGGCCGAGATCCGCACCGACTGCGATCAAGATGTCCTGCTTTTGTCCGTTACGATGGGCGGCGATAAAGTTGCGTGTCATACTGGGGTTAAGTCGTGCTTCTACCGACAAGTGTCATATGCAAAAGCAAGTAACGGCGGCTACACTGTTGCGTTAACCCAGGATTGAATCCTGCTGCAATGCACTCTTAATTATTGATTTTATTGAATATTTCAATTGTGCGTTGCGTTGATGTTTCACGCGTTACTGATGCCCTGGGTCATCACACATTAATCTCACCCTGATAGACTGAATTATGATGACGTTGGCGGCACGAACAGAAATGGCCGTCGTCAGGCACAGGCGTTGCATAGGTCGTGTAAGCAGCAGCTTCACAACTGATGAGTGACCCGTGACCTGGATCGACGACACCCGTAAGCGCGATAAAACAAGCAAGCGCCGCGGAAAAGTGCAGGAGTTGAACGTGAGCGGCGGAAAGATCGGATTAGCACTTGGTGGCGGCGCCGCGCGCGGCTGGGCCCACATTGGCGTTCTGCGCGCCTTGACCGAAGCTGGTATTAAGCCGGACATCATTGCCGGCACGTCGATTGGCGCAGTTATTGGCGGATGCTACGCTGCGGGCCATCTTGATAGTATTGAGGAATTTGCCCGCAGCCTGACCCGCCGCCGCGTTTTCGGATATCTCGACATTAACCTTGCGGGCACAGGCCTGATTAATGGTCAGCGGCTGGTCGACCGGCTGGATGATGCGTTGGGACATCGTGCAATTGAAGATCTCGATACGGAATTTGCCGCCGTTGCGACCTAAATTGGCACCGGTCATGAAGTCTGGCTGGCCCGCGGGTCGCTGGTGGATGCTGTTCGCGCGTCTTATGCGCTGCCAGGTATCTTCAAACCTGTATCGATCAATAACCGCTGGATGTTTGATGGCGCGCTCGTCAATCCTGTACCAATTTCCGTTTGCCGGGCCATGGGCGCGCGGTACGTAATCGCGGTAAATTTGAATTTTGATATGTCGAGCCGTGGGACGGTTTCACCGCAATTCGATTTGGCTAAGGGCAACCCGGAGGCCGCAGTCGAACCCGAACCCGTTAAGGGCAAAAACGGCGTCGCAGTCCGCCGCCTGCTGCACCGTCAGTTGTTTGGCAGGGGTGAGAATGCACCCGGCATCTCGACAGTGATGGTCGACGCGTTCAACATTGTGCAGGACCGCATTGCCCGGTCGCGGCTTGCCGGAGATCCACCAGACGCGATGATTTCACCGCGTCTTTATGACATGGGCTTGTTTGATTTCCACCGCGCAGGTGAGTTGATCGAACTGGGTTACGCAGCCGCTTCTCGCGATATTGATGACATCGCCGCTGAAATTGAAACGCGTCGTCGGCGCGGGATACTTGATGATACTCAGGCAGATGCAGCTGATGAAGCAGGGCCGACGGTCGCGGCGTAGAGCATTGCCAAGACGACCGTTGGTTGGTTGTTCTTTCGGGTTTAACCGGTTGCCAAATATCCGCGCATCGCACTGACTTCCATCTCGACTTCAGCGATGTGGTTCTTCACAACGTCACCGATAGAGACAATGCCGATCAACGCGTTTTCCTCAATGACGGGAACATGCCTGAAGCGACCGCGTGTCATCATCGCCATCAATTCATCAACGGTAACCGAGCGATCGCAACTGATAAGTTTCTTTGTCATCGCTTCACTGACAGGCGTGTCGAGAGCCTTCACGCCGTTCTTGGCGATCGCACGAACAAGATCACGTTCCGAGAAAATCCCATCGACGCGACCGTTGTCTCCAACGATGACGACAGTACCAATTTTGCGTTCGGACAGTTGTTGTGCGACTTCATGCAGCGTGGCCTGTGGGCGTGCCGTCGCGACCGCTCCACCTTTCATCTTCAACAGCGCAGCAACGTTCATTGCTAACCTCCTCCCAGAGAGTTTTCATGAGCGGCTCCACCAAAAACAATGTTGCAATAGATTGGGTATGCCTGCGCAGTTCGTTGCTGCGTTTCGCCCCCACAACACTTGCTCGGAGCCAACTCCCGGTTTGTTTTCAGGCGCCAATGCTGCGACAAAATGTACGTTAAATCAAGTTAATGCAGCCGGTAAGCGCAAAATTCTCAATGAACAACCCTCAATTTGGGTTTTTTATTGCGCTGCGTCGGCCATTGTCCGTCAAATAGCCCAAAGCCCAGAAGACCGGCAACAAAGCCGCCTACATGGGCTTCCCAGGCAACGCCGCCACCAGCATCCAGACTATCGTGACCAAAAACCGAAATCAGGTTGAGAAAAAGCCAGATTGCTATCATTGCAAGGACGCGGCGATCAGTGAAGGTCTCCTGCAGCGTCATCAACGGTATGGAGCGCGGTGATTCGCGCAGGACATGGATCCCGCCGTAATCAAAGGCACGGAACAGAAACCGCATGACTCCGCCGAGTAGGCCCGATATTGCGCCTGAAGCACCAACCACTGGCGTGATAAGGCCCCAATTGAAGAATGTGTAGAGGGCTGCACCCACCAAACCCGTCATCAATGAAAATGCCAGAAACCGTACCGCACCGACACGCAGGGCAATGGCGCTTCCAAATGCCAGCAGCCAAAGTGAATTAAAAATTAGGTGGGGTGCATTTCCATGTAGGAACATATGCGTCACCGGTGAGGTGAAGATTGCGGGTATGCCTCCTGGCAGCTGCTCGGCAAGGCCGGTAAAGCGCGCCGGAATCAAGGCGCCTGCACCCAAAATCCAATCGTCCGCGTTAACAGACACCAACAGGCGCAAGACGTGGATCGCGACCATGATTCCAATAAGCGCCAAGACGACCGTTGGTGCGTTAAAGACCGGTTCGTGAGTGGGGCGTTGTTGCACTTCGGGTATTCCCTTCAAAAGCGATAAGCGCTCTGGCAATCCATGTCGACACAACTGGCTGCCAGCTGATCAAGATGACCAGCAATTGCGTTTTCTATGTAGGCCCACCCGACTGCATTCGAAAGCGCAACCTAGTGCCGGTTAAGGCGCAAGTTGTGGGTTTTGGCTGGGTCTGACCTCACTGCTAACAGAGATCAATACGGAAATTCATCATTATTTGCCACATCTTCGGGCCCGGCCTTACATCCCGTCCTGCTGGCATAGATGCTGCTCCTCTCCCTGCATATCTCCGGTCTGGAGGCGAATGTCGTCTCGTTCCGAGACAACAGAAAACAATTTCGCAGGGATTCCCGGCATCACGAAGCCTGGAAGATCAGCCCCAATTTTACGAATGC
>JAJFHI010000423.1 GCA_021775715.1 Hyphomicrobiaceae bacterium
TTTAAAACAGCGGCAGATATCTCGGGCGCGGGACTGGACTATGCTGGCCTAGTCTGCCGAATTTACTGGCAGACACCGGATGCCGAACCAATATCTGTAGCTGTCGCCGCTCTAATGACGGCAGGGTAATGGCAAGGCCGCTTCTGGCTCACCGACTCACGATGAGCTAGCCTTGAGTTCCGAATGGAACGAGGATATACAGTCCGGCCTTCCAACAGACAAGGGGTTTGCCACATGGCGCGCGTCACAGTCGAAGACTGCGTGGAACGCATACCGAACCGGTTCGAGCTGGTGATGCTGGCCGCCCACAGGGCGCGCGAAGTTGCCGCTGGCTCTGGCTTGCAGGTCGAACGGGACAATGACAAGAACCCGGTCGTTGCGCTGCGTGAAATCGCGGAAATCGACAAAGAGGCCGATCGCCTCCGGAACAGCCTGGTGCATTCGTTACAGCACCAGCCTGACATTGATGAAACTGCCGACGATGAGTTAACATTGCTGACCACACCCGAAGGTGAGGGTGACAGCACAGGACAACCTGCGCCGGAGGTAGAGCCGATGGGTACTGCAATGCAGGGATTTGAAGACGATCCGGCAGCCAAGGACGACTAGCCGGGCGCCATAAAGCCGCACGAACCGGGCAGGAAAACGGCGGCCAGGCGCACAATAAAGGGCGAACAAAGCGTTTGGAGCAGGCGCACTTACTCGACCACCGGCCTCCGGTCTCTCCGGCTGAAGCCGATCCATCAACTGGCCAAGCGGTTCGGCCAAATGGGCCACGTATGATCCGGCAGTACGAACTGGTGGAGCGCGTTCGCGCCTACGATCCGTCAGCAGACGAGACCGCGCTTAACAAGGCCTACGTCTTTGCCATGCAGGCGCATGGCAGCCAGAAACGGGCCAGCGGCGACCCCTATTTTTCCCATCCCCTTGAAGTCGCGGGCATCCTGACCGGGCTTAAACTGGATGCGGCCTCGATCGTGACCGCGCTGCTGCATGACGTGGTCGAGGATACCGAATACACGCTGCACGACATAGAAACGCTGTTCGGCCCGGAAATCCGCCGGCTGGTCGATGGCGTGACCAAGCTCAGCCGGATCGAACTGCAATCTGACCACACCAAGCAGGCGGAGAATTTCCGCAAGCTGGTGATTGCGATGTCAGAGGACATCCGGGTGCTATTGGTCAAGCTGGCCGACCGGCTGCACAACATGCGCACGCTGCACCACATTCCCGCGGATGATAAGCGGCGGCGCATCGCGCGGGAAACGATGGACATCTTCGTTCCGCTGGCCGAGCGCATCGGGCTCAATTCGATCAAGGCCGAGCTCGAAGATCTGGCCTTTGCCGAACTCAACCCGGACGGTCGCGAGTCCGTGGTTGCACGCCTGAAATACCTCAACGATGAATCCGGCAGCACCACCGTCCAGGCAATCATCGACGAATTGACCCGGGTGCTGAAGGAACACGGCATCACGTCCGAGGTTTCAGGCCGCGAAAAGACGCCCTATTCAATCTGGCGCAAGATGCAGCGCAAGAATATCGGGTTCGAACAACTCAGCGACATCATGGCCTTTCGGGTGGCGACCGACACGGTTGCCGACAGCTATCAGGCGCTCGGCATAATCCACAGCGCCTACTCGGTCGTTCCCGGCCGGTTCAAGGACTATATCTCGACGCCGAAGCCGAACGGCTACCGCTCGATCCACACCGGAGTGATCGGGCCGCAGAAGCAACGGATCGAGATTCAGATCCGTACCGTCCAGATGCACGAGGAAGCCGAGCGCGGTGTGGCGGCACACTGGCAATACAAGCAAGGCGATCTACCCGACGGCAAGCGTTATCGCTGGTTGCAGGACTTCCTCGAAATCCTGGAACAGGCGGCCAGCCCGGAGGATTTCCTCGAGCACACAAAATTGGAAATGTACTCCGACCGGGTGTTCTGCTTCACGCCCAAGGGCGACCTGATCGACCTGCCGCGCGGCGCCACCCCGGTCGACCTCGCCTATGCCGTCCATTCCGAAGTCGGCGATCATTGCACCGGGGCCAAGATCAACGGCCGGCTGATGCCCCTGCGCACAGCCTTGACCAACGGCGACCAGGTCGAGATCACCACCAACAAGTCGCAGACCCCATCGCCGACCTGGGAACGCTTCGTCGTAACCGGCAAGGCGCGCGCGCGCATCCGCCGCTACATCAGGACGCAGAAGCGCGAGGAATATATCGACCTGGGCCGGACCATTCTGCAGCGAACTTTCCGCCAGGAAGGCCATGCTCTGTCCGAAAAGCTGCTGTCGCGCGCCCATCAGCTTTGCCGGGTCGAGACCACCGACGATTTGTACGCGGTTGTCGGAGAGGGCCTGCAATCGGCCACCGAAGTGCTGCACGCAGTGTTCCCGGAGTTGATTCATCCGCAGAAGCCGCGAGAAAAACCCATCGGCCAGAGCTCGGGGAGCCGCAACGACATCGTCGACCGCGGCGTGCCGATCGGCGGACTGATTCCCGGGCTGGCGGTGCATTTCGCCCGCTGCTGTCATCCGCTGCCCGGCGACCGGATTCGCGGCATCGTTACCACCGGCAAGGGCGTCACCATCCATACCGAGGATTGCGTCACGCTGGAGCGTTTTGCCGATACGCCCGAACGCTTCCTCGACGTCTACTGGACCCCGAACGGCTCCGGCCACAATCCCTTTGTCGGCCGCCTGCACGTCACCATCGACAACCTGCCGGGCAGCCTGGGGACCTTGACCACCATCATCGCCAAGAACGACGGCAACATCACCAATCTGAAGATTACCAACCGATCGATCGACTTTTTCGACATGCTTGTCGATATCGAGGTCCACGACACCAGCCACCTGAATGAGGTGATTGCCGACCTGCGCTCGAACAAGGTGATTGGCATCGTCGAACGGCAGCAGGGCTGAGCACGGCCATTGTATCCTCCATGATCATCGGAATCGGCATCGACATCATCGATATCCGCCGGGTCGAGCGCACCCTGGAGCGATTTGGCGACCGCTTCACCCAGCGCTGTTATACCGAGATCGAGCAGGCGAAGTCCGACCGCCGGGCGCGCCGCGCCGAAAGCTATGCCAAGCGCTATGCCGCCAAGGAGGCCTGCGCCAAGGCTCTGGGCACCGGGCTCAGACTGGGTGTCTACTGGCGCGACATGGGCGTGGTGAATCTGCCGACCGGCCAGCCGACCCTGGCGCTGACGGGGGGCGCCGCCGCACGGCTCGCCACATTGACTCCGGACGGGCATCGCGCCGAAATCGCATTGACAATCACCGACGAATTCCCTCTGGCCCAGGCCATGGTCATCATCACCGCCGTGGCGGAGCCCGGTTGAACGGGTTGATAACAACTTGCACCGCCACGGTCCGGCGTATATGTCGTTGCCGTTGCTCGGGCCGTCCGTGAGCTTTTAGCCGGCAGCCGATAGGGGACTGACCATTTCATCCATTACCAAAAAAGCCAAAGCCAAGCGCTCTGGGCTCGGCGAGACAATCCGCACGATCGTCTATGCGGTGCTGATCGCCCTGGTCGTGCGCACGGTGGCATTTGAACCGTTCAACATCCCGAGCGGTTCAATGATCCCCTCGCTGCTGGTTGGCGATTACCTGTTCGTCTCCAAATACAGCTATGGCTACAGCCGTTATTCGCTGCCGTTCTCGCCGGATATCATCGATGGGCGGATCATGGGCTCCGAACCCGAGCGCGGCGACATCGTGGTGTTCAAGCTGCCGAGCAATACCGACATCGACTATATCAAGCGTGTCACCGGCCTGCCCGGCGACCGGATCCAGATGATCGGCGGCATCCTGCATATCAATGGCGTGCCCGTTGAACGCGAGCTGATCGGCCCGTCGTCCTACGAGGATACCCACGGCAACACCGTTGAAGTGACTGAGTATATCGAGACCCTGCCGAACGGGGTCAGCCACCCGATTTACGAGTTCTCTGACAGTAACCGCCTGGACAACACCCAGGAATGGGTCGTTCCGGAAGGCCATTTCTTCGCCATGGGCGACAACCGCGACAACTCGCTGGACAGCCGCGCCAATGTCGGTTTCGTGCCCTTCGTGAACCTGGTCGGGCGGGCAGAATTCATATTCTACTCGACAGATGGCTCGGCAAATATCTGGGAGATCTGGAAATGGCCGTCGGCGACGCGCTGGAGCCGGCTGTTCGACGGAATCAGGTGAGCGCCACCGATACGGCGACCGCGGAGACCGAACGCCTGAATTCGGCCTTCGGCCATAGCTTCAGCGACCGTGCCCTGATCACGGCGGCCTTGACCCATGTCAGCCTGAAACCGAGCGGTCAGGCGTCGGCCTACCAGCGGCTGGAATTCCTCGGCGACCGGGTGCTAGGCGTGATCATTGCCGATATGCTCTATCACCGTTTCCCCGACGAGGCCGAGGGCGCCATGGCGAAGCGGCATGCGGCACTAGTACGGCGTGAGGCATTGGCCGACGTCGCCATTCGCATCGACCTGAGCACCTTCATCAGGGTTGCCAGCCCGGATGCGAACCAGGACCTGCTCGACAATCCCGGCGTTCTTGCCGACTGCTGCGAAGCCGTAATCGGCGCGCTCTATCTCGATGGCGGCCTGGTCGTGGCGCGCGACTTCGTGGCGGCGCATTGGGAATCGATGCTTGAGGCCACGCCGATCCCGCCCAGAGACCCAAAGACTGCGCTGCAGGAATGGGCGCAAGGACGGGGAAAGCCGTTGCCGGACTATCAGGAAATCGAACGCTCCGGTCCGGACCACGCCCCGCTATTCGTGGTCGAAGTCAGTGTCGACGGACTACCGCCGCAGCGTGGAGAAGGCCCGTCCAAGCGGGTCGCCACCCGCATCGCTGCCGAACACATGCTTGCTCTCGCCGAGCCAGAAGAAAACGGAACCACCGGGTCATGACCGCGCCTGAACAGCCGCAACGCTGCGGCTTCGTCGCACTGATCGGCGCGCCGAACGCCGGCAAATCGACCCTGATCAACAGGCTGGTCGGGGCCAAGGTCTCGATCGTTACGCCCAAGGTGCAGACCACCCGCAGCCAGTTGCGCGGTGTCACCATTGTCGGAACGGCGCAGATCATATTTATCGACACACCGGGCATCTTCGCGCCCAAACGCCGCCTGGACCGGGCCATGGTCGCCGCTGCCTGGAACGGCGCACAGGACGCGGACCTGGTCGTGCTTATGATCGATGCCCGACGGATCACCAACGAGGATACCGCGATCATCGCGCGCCTGCGTGAAGTCGGTCGCGCCGCCATCCTGGTGCTGAACAAGATTGACCTGATGAAGCCCGCGGCCTTGTTGGAGCGGTCGTCCGCCCTGAATGACCAAGGCGACTTCACCGAAACCTTCATGATCTCAGCGGAAACCGGCGATGGCGTCGAAGACCTGAAAACATATCTGGCGGCCCAGATGCCGGAAGGCGTCTGGCACTATCCAGAGGACCAGCTATCCGATCTGTCGGAACGCCTGATGGCGGCGGAAATCACCCGCGAGAAGCTGTTCATGCGCCTGCGCCAGGAGCTGCCCTACGCCCTGACGGTGGAAACCGACGCCTGGACGGACTTCCGGGATGGCAGCGTGCGCATCGACCAGACCATCTATGTCGCGCGGGACGGCCATCGCGGTATTATTCTTGGCAAGCAAGGCAGCGGCATCCAACCCGTCCGCGAGGCCGCACAAAGAGAACTGGAGGCCGAGCTCGGCCGCAAGGTCCACCTGTTCTTGTTCGTGAAGGTCCGCAAGAACTGGCTCGACGACCCCGAACGATATTCGGCCTGGGGCCTCGACTTCAATGCCTGAGCGTTCAGGGGCAGTGCCGCGATCAATCGACGACACACATAATCAACCCTGTGTGAAAGTCGCTGACACCGTAGCCTGCTGATCTACAGTCCTGGTCCGGGAAAACGGGACGCCCAAATCTCCGCATCACATTTGGCGAGCAGGATGACCATGAATAGCAGAAGGCCGTTCCGTAGCACCGCAGCTGCGCTGCTGGTCAGTGGCGCACTTATCCCCGTACAGGCGGCAGCGCAATCCTCGCCCCCGGTTTTTGCGGACTGGACAGCAGTCGTCGAGGCCGCCCAGGGAACCAAGGTCTATTTCAACGCCTGGGCCGGCGATGCGAAGATCAACGCCTATCTCGAGTGGGTTGCCGCCGAAGTCCTTGACCTGGCGGAGATCGAACTGATCCACGTCAAGGTCACCGACACAGCCGAGGTGGTTGCCAGGATCGACGCCGAGCAGGGGGCTGGCCGGACCGAGGGCGGCAGCGTGGATCTGATCTGGATCAATGGCGAAAATTTCGCCGCGATGAAGGCACGCGGGCAGGGCGTCATCATCAACGTCACCGGCCTGGCGGCCGAACGCACCGATGCCGGCTATATCGCCGGCAGTGCCGGCAACGCCGGGCTCAACGCCTTCACCCGCACGCTCGGCAGCCGCAGCCTGGGCGACGGCATTCGGGTGCTTGCGGTCAGCCCCGGTGCGGTCGCGACCGAACGCCTGGTGGGCCTGATGCGGACCCGCGCCGAAGCCGAGTTCGGCGACCCCGAGCGCTGGCAGGGCTACCTTGCCAACTTGCCCCTGAGCCGGGCCGCGGCGGTAATCGAGGTCGCCGACGTCGTCACTTTCCTGGCCTCCGGGCGGGCCGCCTACATGAGCGGCAGCGTGGTGACGGTCGACGGTGGGCACGGCGCCAACATGGGCAGCTTCACCTGAAGCGGTTGCGCTCGCATTCGCTGCGCCAATCCGGCACGATGGAACCGGCCGCTCGATCCGGATCCGCGGCCACCGGGAACATGGCATATACTGCGGAGAGCGGTTTAATGAACAAGTCAGTCACTGGAGTCCTGGGGTTCGTCCTTGCATTGATCGCGAAGTCGCAAATCGCCCTCGCCGCCTGCGGCGACCCACCGGCCCCCGGTGTCGATTGGTCGGACTGCGTCCAAGTCGCAATGACCTATGACGGTGCCGACCTGTCAAACGCCAATCTGCAGGGCCTGCTCGTCACCGGTAGCGTGCTGACGAACACCAACTTCAAGGGCGCCAACCTGACCGACACACGTTTTGCAACGACCGACCTCAGCGGCTCGGATTTTTCCGGCACCCGGCTCACCAACGTCTCCTTCAACGGCATCAGGCTGCGCGGCGCGTTCTTCCGCAACGCCGCCTTGACAGGTGTCAGCGCAAACAACGTCAATGCAACTGAGGCCGACTTCCATGGCGCGGAAATCGTCGATTCCATCAACTTCATGCTGACCCTCTGTCGCACCGTCATGCCGGACGGAACGATAAAAGGCGAGGCCTGCGACTGATGTTCGAGGAGGGTGGCGCCCCGGATGGTGTAGCGGCTTTTTGCCTGATTTACTGCGTCATGCACTCGGTTGGAGCGTTGTCCATAAACTCATGGGTCTGATTGACCTCGGTTTGTGCCAGCTTGGAGCGCGCTGCGGCG
>JAJFHI010000424.1 GCA_021775715.1 Hyphomicrobiaceae bacterium
GGCAACACTGGTGTCTTTGAAGCGTCGCGCCTTCAAACGCGCCGTCACAAACTTGGTCTCGAACGCCGCGCGTTACGGCGACCAGATTGTCATCCGCGCCCGCACAACGTCGTCATGGCTGCAGATCCATGTCGACGACGACGGCCCCGGCATCCCGGAAGAAGAACGCATCGAGGTGTTCAAGCCGTTTTATCGCGTCGACAGTTCACGCAACCAGGATCACGGCAATACAGGGCTGGGATTGGCAATTGCCCGCGATATCGTGCGCAGCCACGGCGGCGACATCGTGCTCAGCGAGAGCGAAATGGGTGGATTGCGGGCGACAATTTCCGTACCGCTTTGAACGTTTGCGGACCATGCCCGATTGCGCAGCAATATCACAATGGCGCTGATCCCGATGCCTCTGGATTTGAAGATGTCGGCCCATCAGTTTCTGGGCCTCGTGGTGTGCTGGGCTTCGGCCACATCGACATCATCGATTTGCACAACCCTTCAACGCTACCAATGATATTATCTGCTGTACCAAGCGATCGCTCGCCACGGCGCAGGCGTCGGTCGAGCACTGCCATCGTGTGTGCGAGGCCTGGGTCGTCGTCCTCAAGCCATGTCTGGAACACCGAAGCGTAGACGCTCATCAAACCAACAACACGCACGCCGCCCTTTAGACCTTCAGATTCAATGCCCGCGGCCTGAAGCATCCAGGTCTGCGATTGCAGCAGCGTCTTGATCAGATCTGGGTTTGGTATCTGCAGTCCGACAATCGATTTCAGTGCGCGCTTGTGAGGTTCCATCGCATCGAAGCGGCTCATTAGAACTTCGAACAAAGCATCCCGCGGCGCAGAACTGCGGTCTACGTTCGCGGCTTCGCCAAGCATCTTTTTGTCGATGCGCTGCACGAAAGCGGCGATTATGTCGTCTTTGCTGGATACGGCATCGCGCAACGCAGACAGTTCCATCTCAGCCGCCTGTGCAATGTCAGGAAGAGTCACCTCAGACCATGACCGCTCACTGGCAAGCTCAAGCGCGGCGTCAATAATGCTATCGATTTTCTGGCTCTCACGTAACATCGCTCATCTCTCCTGCCTGACCCATTTTTGGGGACAACCCAGATGTCGGTTGCCACCCAGCCAATTTCAATATGCATATAATGTGGCTGGAGATCTAACACGTAACTGCGATGTCAATCTTGGAAGCTTTACGAATTGCCAGTGATCACTTGACCATCTTCTTTCGTGAAAGCGCCGATATTCTGGTTTGGCAAAAGTTCGATCACGGCTTCAGATGGTCGGCAAAGCTTTACGCCCCGCTCGGTCACGACAATCGGCCGGTTGATCAGAATCGGATGCGCTATCATCTGGTCGATCAACTCGGCATCGGTCCACTTTGGATCACCAAGGCCAAGCTCTTCGTATTGCGTTCCCTTTTGGCGCAACAGATCCCGCACAGGGATACCCATATGAGCGATCAAAGCGACCAGTTCATCGCGACTTGGCGGTGTTTGGAGATACTCAATCACCTCCGGCTCGACGCCGCTTTGACGCATAATCTCGAGTGTATTGCGTGAGGTCCCACACTTTGGGTTGTGATAGATTTTTGCAGCCATAACGCGTCCCACCCCAAGATTAAGTCTCATTTGACCGAAGCTTAAATGCCTTTGTCTGAGTCGCACAACAACGCTAGTTGTACACCAACTGACAATCCTATGCCTCAACTTTTGTCGGCGTAGCCTCTATTTCGGGTGTTTCAACAAGAAGCCACGCCGCCACAACAACAGCCGCCAAAGCGCCGACGATTTGGGCCGCAATAAAAAGCGCAACATCACTAGGTTGAATACCAGCAAATGTATCACTCAGGCTTCGCGCGATTGTCACAGCCGGGTTTGCAAACGAAGTTGACGCCGTAAACCAGTAAGCCGCCGTGATGTAGAGCCCGACCGCCATTGGTACCGCTGCTGGCCGCGCGCGAAGTGTCAAAATGATCGTGATTACCAAGCCAAATGTGGCGATAAACTCTGCGAAACCCTGTGAGAGCCCGCTTCGACTTTTGGTTGAAAACTGTACGATCGCCTCGTCAAACATGACATGCGCTGCGAGAACACCGACAATACCACCAATGATCTGAACGCCCACAAAAGCCAACGCCAATGACGCCGTCAAGTCGCGTTTCAACCAAAAAGCAAATGTTACGGCAGGATTGAAATGCGCGCCGGAAATTGGCCCCAACATCGTAATCAAAACGACCAGAATGGCACCTGTTGGAATGGTGTTCCCGAGCAAGGCAATCGCGACGTTGCCGTCAGCCAAACGCTCCGCCATGATTCCCGACCCAACGACTGTCGCGAGCAAAAAAGCAGCTCCCAAAAACTCCGCACCGAGCTGGCGCGAGACAGGTCCAGACATGACGAATTATCCTGTTTCGGAGGTGTCTTTTTGAGGGTTCGTCGTGGCTGCATCTGTGCAAGCTCCAACAGTACCCAATGACCTGGAAAATGCAGCGCCACACAAATCCGGCCGTCCCTGGCAGCAATCGTCGGCCAGGAAACCGAACAACGCACGCATCCCATCGATACGCACGCCATAACGGATTGATCGGCCATGGCGTTCAGATGTCACCAGGCCGGCATGCTCAAGTTCTTTGATGTGAAATGAAAGACTTGTGGGCTTGATGCCTAAAGTCGCTGCAATCTCACTGGCAGCCATCCCCTCAAGCCCCTCACAGACGAGAAGCCGGAAAATAGCCAACCGGTGTGTTTGCGCCAGCGCTGTTAGTGCCGTCACGGCATCTTTATGTTCCATCCGCCATCACTACGATAGTTCAAGAATTATTGAAACATTAGAATGGGAGGTGGACAAACTATCGGACACCATTGACAGATGTGTTACGTTATATCATTATCTCAATACAACATGCGCATGACGTGTTCGCCAGACGGTGTGAATTGGTCTTCCTCCATCACCTGGGAACACAGCAAAAAGCGCAAATCTGGATCGCCGGGGTCGGCTCTTTAAAAGGCGGACTCATTCCAGATACTAAATTGGGCGGAAGCGTAAAAATATATGCGCGGTCCGAATTGGCTCTTAGGTTGCCAATTCGCGGCCGCGTTTTTGCGCCACCACCACGGCTTGCGTCATCAGCTCTTCCAGACCGTTTGAATCACGCATCAAAACACCAAGCGCTGCAGCCGTCGTACCGCCAGGTGATGTAACGGACTGACGCAACTCAGCCACCGTGTCAGATGATTGTGCCATCAACGCACCGGAGCCCACCACGGTCTGGCGGGCCAACTCAGCTGCAAGTACGGGATCGAGACCAGCCTTGACGCCTGCAGCCGCCAGACATTCCGTGAACCAGAACACATATGCCGGACCAGACCCTGAGACGGCCGTTACAGCATCAATCTGTTGCTCATCTTCGACCCAGCCAACCTTTCCAGTCGTCTCCATTAGCGCAGTGCAAAGGTCTTTTTGTTTAGGCGTCATCGCCGGGTTGGCACAACACACCGTCATCCCCTGACCGATCGCTGCTGGTGTGTTTGGCATAGCACGCACGACCGTCGTGCCGTCGTTGAGGTGTGCTTCAAAGCTCGATATCGGACGTCCGGCTGCGATTGACAAAATAACCGTTTCGGGACCTGCAAACTTTGCAATCCCTGGGAACACTTGATCCATAATCTGCGGTTTGACCGCTGCTAAAATGACCGCCGGTGATGTGTCGAGCTCTGTAACTTCGCTTACAGCCGCGATGGCGTGGCTTGCCAGAAATTCCACCATGTCGGGGGCCGGTTTGGGGTCCTGGACAATAACGTTCGCCGGATCAAGACCGCCTGCCAGCAATCCCTTCAAGATGGCGCCACCCATTTTTCCGGCGCCAGCCATAACCAGTGGGCCTTGTAGATTGATCGACATATGTTGCGGACTTTCTGTTTCTAGATCGCGATCCCACCTCAATAGCATTGAGACGGGCGGCAGAACAGAAGTGCTGCACATACCAAGATGTTCACTTCACTTGCAGATGTGATCCTCGGGGTAGACCCGAGGATAATAATTTTTGGTTTTTGGCTACCCTGCTTAACGTGATTGGGAATTAAGCTGCGGCGGAGCGTACTGTTAGTCGGCTCGCAAGATCCTTCGGCGTTAATTCCAGCGTTCGTGCGCCCGGTGCATGATCCGGTCCAACGGTCCAACTACGCTCGGCCAGCCACGGAAGTGTCAGCCCAAGGAAATTCGACAATGGGATTTCCAACGCCATCATGTTTGCCCATGGACCTTCAATGCGTGCTTCGGCTTCGCCACGATCCGACCAAACCGGCATAAACTGCTTTGACTCATCGCCACCTGACACCATCATCGCAGGCCCGACCGTGTCTTCGAGGATGAAGATCTGGTCGGCAGCGCGCGCGCGCTGCACAAAGCCATCTACTGCCATGGAACGCAGGCGCTCAGCGATATGGAGAGCGTTGAATTCGCCCTCAACCGGGTTCGCGCTCCAATCCAGACCGACCAACCGGTCGAGATCAGGAAGGGCGGGAAGAATATCTGCAAGCAGTTCGGCAAGTGTTAGTTTTTTAACGCGCGGGTTATCTGCAACCGCGTCCGCCCAGCGCTCCGCCTGGCCGACTTTCGACCAAAACAGCGTGACTTCAAAGCCGGCCCTATGCTGCGAGGGCACACGCGCCAAGCCGTTTTCGCCGGCTATGGCATAAACAGCGCGTCCTTCGACAGCGCTCTTCATGAAACGATCACGTTGCGCGATCTCTGGAATACTTGGTGTCCGGTGCATGGCCCGATCCTCCGGAAAAAACCGATCGAATCACTTTAGACCGCCCAAAGGTAAAAATTAGTTAGTAACCGCAGAGAAGTTGTATCTAAAGCCCAGATAATTGGAGGAAACGAGCGGCCGAGAGCATTTCCTGGCGGCGCCATTCGCGACGCGCCGCTGCTTCTTCATCATCGCCCCACTGACTGACTTGCCACTCCTCGTCGAGGTGAGCGGCCGCCCAGGCCGCGTCCACATTCAAATGTTCGCCGTGAATTGCGAGCGCGAGCACGGCCGAACCAGTCAACGTCGTTATGATGTGCAAGGGGGCTAGTTCAAATGCCGACACCGAGGCCAGACGCCTGGCAATGCGCGCCTCAATCTCTTCGTCCTGCGTTACCGGCATTACGCCCACCGCAAGATTAAATGTCACCGAAAGCAGGTCTTCAACCCACGCCAATACCGGATCCCAAGTGTCCTTCTGACGCTCAACCAGCTCTACAGGCTCATTGACCCGGTAGCAAAACAAGTCCGTCATGGCAAAGCGGGCAATGTCGGCTGCCACTTCGCCATGCGCGGTCGCGACGCCATCCATGACGGTGTTGGCGATACGTGTCAAAGGCATGGTGACGGGGTTAATCTCTATTTCTTGTGCAGACCACTCAGCCGCAATCGCATCCGCCAATTCTTTGGTCGGCAAACGGAGGTGTTGACGCGACGGCGTGCGTATCGGCCGATCATCCAGCGCGATACCAAAGCCGTCATCATTCGAGATCACCGCGACGGATTTGTAAAACCTCTTCTTCAGCGGTGCGACCTGATCCGTCATATGTTTTGTCGCGCTCGCCGTTACGCGGTCGTCGCCTTGTGCGCGGGTGCCGGTTGGCACATTGTCGTTATCGCTGGTCGTCATCACGCACCCTCGTTGGTCAGCAAGGTATCGATTTGTTTTGGTAAGGCGTCGAAGCGTTCAATCACGGTCGCGGCACCTGTCGCGGTCAACTCTTCTGACGCGTGATAGCCCCAAGACACACCAACCGCATGCACACCGGCATTGACCGCCATCGCCATATCGTACGTCGTATCCCCGACCATGATCGTTCTTAGGGCGTCGGCACCAGCCAGCTCCATCGCGCGCGTGATCATCGACGGGTGCGGCTTTGATGGGTGTTCGTCGGCAGTCTGCACCGACTGGAAGAAGTGACCGAGGCCCTCGCGCTCAAACAATCGCGCCATACCGCGCTGCGACTTTCCCGTTGCAACTGCGAGGATCGTATCCGGCTGGTTGGCCAAGTGTTGCAGTGTTTCTCGTGTACCGGGATAGAGCGGCT
>JAJFHI010000425.1 GCA_021775715.1 Hyphomicrobiaceae bacterium
CGAGTACCGCACCATAGTTGACGATATTCACAAGGCCGGAATCGACGACATACATGCAGTCGCCGGGATCACCGTTAGTGAAAATTTTGTCGTCTGTCTTGTAGGGCCTGGTGCCAAGCCCCTGGGCTGCCAGCATGTTGAGGTCGAATTTTCGATTTGTCATGGCCTTAGCGAGCCTCCGGTGATTTCGATAAATAGGCTAGGCCGACTTCACGAGCGCGGCAAGAATTTGCTTCTTTCGGGTTTACTTGAAGTAAATTTGGGCGTGGTTCATGCGCCGCAATCGTTCGACAAGACGACCCATGATTTCCAAAGCAAAATCTGGGTTGTCCCGAGTCAGATTGCGAAAAGTAACTTTGTCGATTGCAATGACGGTGGAGGGTTGTGTTGCGGTTGCCGTCGCGCTACGCGCAGCACCATCGATCAATGCCATTTCGCCTAATATGTCGTTTGGACCAATCGTGTCGAGAACTGTACCAAACGTTGCAATCTCGACGGCGCCGCTTTCGACGACATACATGCAATCTCCTGCCTCACCACTGCTGAATATCTTAGTGCCGGCTTGGTAAGACGTCGTCGTGAGCCCCTGAGCTTTGAGGTGAGCTGAGTCGAATTTTTCATTTGTCATAATAGGGTCCCGCTGTATTCGTTCTGGCCTGTACGCTAAGTGGTGGCCAACATCACGGCAAGCCTCTGATTCCGACTTATCTTGAAACCCGTGAAAACTATTTCGAAAAATTACGCCGACGTTTTTATTTGCCCATTCAAAGGCTTCACAAATGAGAAAATAAATCAGGCCGCGGCATGGTGTGGCAATTGGTTAATTTCTGCTGCTATTGTTGTGAATGCGATGATAGGAGTCCGCTGGTTCGTGCTTTTACAATTTTTCTACGAGCACCATGGAGTAAGATCATGAAGTTTAATTCAACTATCGCTTTCGGCGTCCTCGCTGTTGCAGGTTTCACCGCATTTGCGATCTCTGTACAAGAAGCTCAGGCTGGCCACGCGTGCGCAATTATCGCTAAAGTTGACCGTAACAAAGATGGTAAAATCGGTCGTGGCGAGGCCATTCGCGCAGGTTTAATGGCGTTCAAAAAGATCAACGACGATGACCGCACTTTGCAGCCGCATGAAGCTGCAACACGCCATATCGGTCCAAAAACATTCGACAAATACAACCGCATTAAGCGCAAAGGCCTTGACCGTGTGGAATGGTCACGTCTTGTTCGCGATCGCTTTAGGGCGGCAAACGGCGACGGTGATCGCACACTGGAATGCGACGAACTGAAAACGCGTCGTGGGCATAGGCTGCTTGCAGTTATCTGGCACTAAGGCCTTCTACAAAGACAGATCGAAAATACAAACACCAACTGCGAATTCGCGGTTGGTGTTTTTGTTTCGGGTTTTGGTTCGGCGCATCAAACAAATGGCGTCCCCGGCGCCTTGTCCTTGAATTTGCACAAATCGTGGATGATGCATTTCTGGCATTCGGGTTTGCGCGCTTTGCAGATGTAGCGGCCATGCAGAATAAGCCAGTGATGTGCCGGAATGCCGTATTCCACCGGGATGATGCGCAACAAATCTTCCTCGACCTCGGCCGGGTTCTTGCCCGATGACAAACCAATGCGATTGGCTAGCCGGAACACATGCGTGTCGACGGCCATGGTCGGATGGCCGAAGTACATGTTGAGCACAACGTTAGCCGTCTTGCGCCCGACACCGGGCAGGCCTTCCAGCGCGTCGCGATCTTCCGGCACGTTGCCACCATGTTCATCAATCAGTTTCTGCGAAAGAAGAATGACGTTTTTAGCTTTGTTGCGGTAAAGGCCGATGGTCTTTATGTAATCTCTGACCGTTTCCTCTCCAAGCGCCAACATCTTTTTCGGAGTATTTGCGGCCTTGAACAACGCCCGCGTGGCCTTGTTGACGCCTGCGTCGGTCGCCTGGGCCGACAGCACAACGGCGACCGTAAGCGTGTAGACGTTGACGTATTCGAGCTCGCCCTTTGGGTCGGGCGTCGCTTTTGCAAAACGGTCAAAGATCTCCTGGATCTCTGCCTGAGTAACCTTTTTGCGAGGCCGCCGTTTCGCTGCTTTTTTTGCAGCCGACTTTTTCTGAAGTGGCTTGACTGCCTTAGTGGGAGGCTTCTTTGCGGCTTTAATTTTGGCCGCAGCCTTTTTGGGGCGCGGCGCCGGTGAGGTTGTTTTGGCCATGCGGCTTTTGTTCTCGGGCTTGTTGAGGTTAGACTGTGGTGATGGACGAAAACGCAGGCAAAAAGCAAGAGGTGGCGGCGGGCAATGACGACCAGCCGACCAGCTTCCGTGCAAAACTCTCGCCGCACCGGTCACTGGGCCCGCGGGGCTTCGTCATTTTGATGAGCTGTGTCGGCCTTGTCAGCTTCGTGGCTGGCACCGCATTTTTACTGATGGGTGCGTGGCCGGTCTTTGGCTTTTTTGGTCTTGATGTTCTGCTCATCTACATCGCCTTCAAGCTGAATTACCGCGATGGCCGGGCGTATGAGAGGGTCGAATTGACGCCGAATCTGCTGCGCTTGACGCGGGTGTCGCCGAAGGGCGTTGTAGAGGATACGGTTGATTTTAATCCGTATTGGGTCCGCGTGCTTGTCTCAGAAGCAGCCGATGGACGCACGCGTTTGAGTTTGGCGTCGCATGGCAAAGAGACCCTTCTCGGTACGTGTCTCAGTGACGATGAACGTGTTGAATTCGCTGACGTCTTGTCTGCAGTGCTGACGAAAGCGCGTATGGCGCACAATTAGTTGTTATCGACGATAAGTTCTGATCAAGAAACGGGTCGTTAGCGGCGCCCTAGCCTGATACGTTCGCGTCATGACCGTTGCACGCAAATTAATCCGACCTGATCTTTTGGCAGATGCGCCAGATATGGCCGTGCCTTCAAGTGACTATGATTTGGTGCGCCGCGCGCTTTCGTTTTTATCGGACGCCTGGATAGCGCAGCCCAACCTTGAAGCTTTGGCTGGCCATCTCAACATGTCGCCCGCGCATTGCCAGAAAGTTTTCAAGCGCTGGTGTGGGCTATCACCCAAAGATTTTGTTGCAGCCCTGACCTTGGATCACGCCCGCCAAATGCTAGATGGCAAGGCATCCGTTTTGGAGGCCGCGCACGAATCCGGTTTGTCAGGTGCTGGCCGATTGCATGATTTGTTTGTGTCCCATCATGCGGTGACACCTGGTGATTATCAAAAGCGCGGCGCAGGTCTCGAGATCAGCTACGGATTTCATGACAGCCCATTTGGTCGTGCGTTGGTTGCCGCGACGTCGCGCGGACTTGTCGGACTAGCATTTGTCAATGAAGACGCAGGCGACGATGACGAGGCGACATTTGAAGATATTCGACAACGCTGGCCGAATGCGTGCTTCACCTCCGATGAGGTCACTACATCTGGGTATTTAGCGCAGGTCTTTGCTTCAACTTCGAATGATTGCGGGGCCAAACCCGACGAGCGAGCAATCCGTCTCGTGTTGATTGGCAGTGATTTTGAAGTCCGGGTTTGGGAGACGCTGCTGAAAATCCCAACAGGGCGTGCGGTCAGTTATGGCGATATTGCCAAACACCTTGGCAAACCGTCGGCAGCGCGCGCTGTTGGAACTGCAGTTGGTCGCAACCCGATTTCATTTGTTGTGCCGTGCCATCGGGTGCTGAGAGCCGACGGTGGCCTTGGCGGTTATCACTGGGGAATTACCCGCAAGCGGGCCATCATCGGTTGGGAAGCCGCGAGACTACAGAAGATCCAACAGTAGCGCTAAAACAAAAGCGGCCGGACCGCGAGGGGCCGACCGTTTTTTGTTTTGGTACTCGGTTCAAGACGGCGCTAAACCCAGGGACGAGCAACGGTCATCTTCTCTTCGAAGCCGTCGATCTTCGCGGTCTTCTCAAGCGTCAGGCCGATGTTGTCAAGGCCGTTCAACAGGCAGTGTTTGCGGAACGAGTCGATGTCGAACTTGATGACGCCGCCGTCGGGGCCACTGATCTCTTGTGCTTCGAGGTCGATGGTGACGGTCGCGTTGGCGCCACGGCTCGCGTCATCCATCAGTTTGTCGACTTCTGATTGCGGCAGCTTGATTGGCAGGATGCCGTTCTGGAAGCAGTTGTTGTAGAAGATGTCGGCAAAGTCGGGTGCGATGACACAGCGGATGCCAAAGTCCAACAACGCCCATGGCGCGTGCTCGCGCGATGAGCCACAGCCAAAATTATCACCAGTGACAAGAATGCTGGCCTTTCGGTAAGCCCGTTTGTTGAGAACAAATTCTGCGACTTCGTTTCCGTCGTCGTCAAACCGCATTTCGTGAAACAGCGACGCACCAAGCCCGGTGCGCTTGATGGTTTTCAAAAACTGTTTGGGGATGATCATGTCGGTGTCGACATTGCGCATTGGCAGTGGGGCTGCGACACCGGTTAGCGTCGTAAATTTATCCATCCCGTCCTCATATCCATATTGCAAGCTACCGAGGTTGGTCCGGGGTGCGCGCAACTAGGCTTTCAGCCCATCTGCAAGTGCCCGGAAATAGCCTACGGCGGCGGTCAGCCGGTCGATCCTTTTCTGGATTCCAGGCGCTCGTGCGTCCGGGTCCAGGAGTGATTTGTCGGCATCGAGTTGATCCAGCCGCCTTTTAACGCCAGCCACCTTCCGTCCGTCAAGGTGTGGACGCAAAACCTCGACGATTGTCTCGATATATCCGCGGATTCTTGCTGCTTCACGC
>JAJFHI010000426.1 GCA_021775715.1 Hyphomicrobiaceae bacterium
ACCGAACACCGTCAGGAAACACGTCGTCGAGGTTGCAGCATAAACCACAGCCAGGTCACCCGCCTTGTAGCGCAGTTTGTCGGTCCACAAGAACAGCTCACCCGACGGCTCAAGCGCCAACGCTTCAGCTGATCCATAAACTGCTTCACGTGCCACACGACTGAAGGTTTTACGCTTGAGCACGCCGCGGCGCGCCAGATACCCGGCGGCAGGGCGCGCAGGACCTGTCACTTCATCCAAACGCTTGGCCATCGCCTCCCGCGTCAGGCCCAACTCAGCAGCCGCCATTTCGAGATCGACCGGAAGTGCGCCGCGACGCGCCAACCCGCTGACAAGATCAAGGCCGAGAAGCTTAGGCTGGTCCGGGGCCACGGCGGATGAGTCGGTCTCAAGATTGCCAAGCGACCGAAGGCGTTCTGCCAGCCAAGCCGCGGGCACAATCGGTTGGATCTCGCGCGTGCCGGCCAACACGTCGTCAAAGGCTGGCGACGCCGTCAAAAGAGAGAACCCAGGTGGTTCGGCAGTGATAACTTTCCAATCACGCTTGTCCCAGCCGATTTGCGACAGACGGAAAGCCAACACGAAGCCTTCATCACCCAGCGCCTCGAACTTTACTTTCTGCTCATTCTGCGAGACCCGGTTCATTACCTCCGACAAAGCTTGCAGATAAAGCGCGCGCTCTCCCTCAGTCGTGCAGCCGTTGTAAAGTGCAAGCATTGAAACGAAGCGTGTGTCCTGACCCGCTTCGGGGGTGAGCTTAGCCAGCCAGTCACGCATCAAGGGTGCGGCGTCCGCCGGGTTGCTGACACGCTCGCCTTCGCACGTCAGTGCCTGCTTCGGCATTTCTTCGATCCAATCACGAATGGCGCGAATTTCCTTCGTCGACACAATCGGTGTTGGCGTTGCCCCGGCCTCGGTTGCAACCACTTCTGTCGGCTCGTGCGGTGGCATCTCCTGGGTCAGCATCGAGAGATAAATCGGCGAGGCATCAGGATGGCCGGGGCGAAGGAGATTGGCCTCTCTAGAGATGACGTCGATCTCAAGAATGTTGGCAAGCCGTCCGGACGCCTCGGGGCGATCGAGCAGGCCCACCTGATGGCAGCGTGCGCAATGTGTTTTGAGAACGTCGTAGGCCTTCGCCGCCAATGGCTCCGCAGGTCGCTCGGGATAGGCAGGACTGCCAGCAGGAGCCGCTCCGGGAGGTGGTGCGGTGACCGGATCAATTGATGGCTGCGGCTCGGACATGGCGTTCGTGCCGGCGACGGCCAGCAGACAAACCAGAACAAGACCAACAAGCTTCATTAATTTACTACGACCCACAAACACGCCACCTACACGTTCCAAGCTAATGATATTCACGTCAACCGCGGCAATACACTGTGCCGATGCTCGCCATTCACCTATCACAACAGCCTTGTCAGTACCGCCGACAAACGCAAAAAACTGTTACCGCCGCCAGAGTGATGTATCGGTGCAGCACTCTATGTCTGATTGGCCTTTTCAGCGAGCTGGTCGAAGGCTCGGCGTGTGCGTGTGTCAAAAAAGCCGTGAATATAGCCGTCGTAAAGGCCGCGTTCAGCCAGCTGGCGCTGCATATGACGTTTGGTCCAAAACGACCAGCGCCGCCGCTTCAGGCGGACATCGTCGTGCGCGTCCTTGTTGCCAGCCTCAACAGCGGCAATCAACATCGCCGCAGCCTTGATGGGATTGCGATTCACACCACGCCCGTCATTAAACAGGAATGCAAGTTCGCGCATGGCCCCAGCATGTTTCTGTTCAGATGCCGCATTCAACCACTTGACCGCGCCTTTGCTGTCAACGCGCCCCCCACGACCGTTCATGAGCATCAAGGCAAGATTAAACATGGCACGTGGTTGTCCAAGTTCGGCAGCCGTACCGTACCAGCGGCGTGCCTGGCGCTCATCACGTGACACGCCTTTGCCCTCTGCAAATAGATAACCAAGGCTTGTCATCGCATTGCGATCGCCCTCCTCGGCCGCCAGGCGATAAAGCCGCAACGCCCGAACAAGGTTCTTGTCAACACCGTGACCAAACTCGTAAAGCGTGCCGAGTGACGCCATCGCCGTCACATTGCCGTTGTCGCTGGCTTTGGTGTACCAATGAGCAGCCTTCGCAAGATCTCGCTCAACACCAAGCCCACGATCGTACATGCGCGCAAGACGGAACATCGCGACAGGCAAGCCACGTTCGGCAGCAAGCATATAAAAACCAAACGCCTTGGTGAGGCTGACGGCGTCAAAGCCGTCGCTTTCGGCTTTAATGGCTTTCTCGTAATACTCTTCCGCCTCACCTATTGGAGTGCGGGCGGTGATGGCACCGGTTAGGATCCAGGACCAGGCTTTTTTAGGACGGTTGTTTAAGCGTTCCAGTTTCACTATCGCAAGCTCGGTAAACACACCACCCGGGAATGTCTTGATGTGTCGTTCGAGGATCGCCGGGTCCGTGGTGTCTTTGATACCGTCCCAGGCAACGATCTCGCCGATCGCCTCACGGCCGATGCCGGGCAAACGCGCCGCCATGGCGTCGCTGGCTTCCTGAGCCGTAACAGTCGGGTTGAAGTAGAACGCGCCGGTGAGAGATGAGTGTTCCCATGGCGTCTGCTTCTTATTGGTGACCTTCAATACCTCGCGGCGCGCCTGGCGAAACACTTGTTCGATCGACAGCCCCGCGATCGGAACTACTTTGGCCAGCGCATTGGTATAAGGACTGTTGCCGCCAACTCCGTCGTAGGCAACTTCGCCGGGCCCTGTGGCATAGGCGATAAATGTGCCAGTCGGCGCGCGAACCGGTGCCAAGCCGCGACTGAGAGAGCGTGTGTTCGTGGCAAAGGGATTGTCGCGGCAGGCATCTAGGATCGCAATATTCAAACGGCTCGACGCGCGCGCCATCGTTTTGAGAAGCTCGTTGAGATTGATACCTGCGAGCGCCACTTCGGCGGTGTCTTTCACATCGGTACCGAGCGGGATCAAAAAGTTCTGACCATCTACCTGCACACCGTGGCCAGCATAATAGAACACACCAACACTGTCCGGTCCGCCAAGTACACGGCCGAATTCGAGAATTGCCCGCCGCATTTGCGATGTATCAGCATCAAGCAGTTCCGTCACCTGAAAGCCGACACGTTGCAGCGTATCGGCCATCAACCGGGCGTCATTGACCGGGTTGGCCAAAGGCGCCGTCGCATAACCACCATTACCAATCACCAGCGCATAGCGTTGCTCGGCAGCAATTGTCGTAATCGAGGCAGACACCAAGATCATAAGCGCCACGAAAGCACGCGCCAAAAAGCCTGGGATTGAGATGATGGAAAACGTTCGCACGCTTTGCTCACACAGTTGAATTCGAATCATGCGGCCAGTCTGGCAGGAGCAACATGGCGAAACCACAACCGGGCGGCCCCCACCCACAGCTGAGGCTGTGCCAACGCATGAAATCCAACAAAAACGAGCCGCGTTAACACGGGTCGGCGACGGAGCATTTGAAACGCGCCGAAAAGTTGCAGCACCATCCGCAATCCAACAACCGGGCGGCCTTAACTTTTCAGCGCGTAGTGCCCGACACAATTGCCGATAGCGCAGGGGCTTATCCGGACCATATAAGCGGGCCTAGGGATCTGCCAAACAACGCGTTGCAACCAGAAGAACGAGCTTACAAAACCGCGCAAAAACAACACCTCCGAATTCATTGCAGGCATTCGGCAAAAAGGATAAAATTCGAACTAAATTTGATGCTGCAAAACACGAAGAAGAGTTGCCTCGACACCTGTTAAAAAAGTCCTAATTTTAACTTTTTGGCATTATCTATATTAGCTTGGCACAATAGACTAACGAGGCGTTATCGGTTACAAAACTACTAACGAAACCAGAAACACTAACACGCTGCGAAAAATGCAATGGATCTGCAAACAGTCAAACTGAAAGACGGGATTTGGTCGCGATCATCGCGCAACTTCTCCTTCTTTTGTTTCGCTGTCGCCGGCGGATTGCTGATCGCTTCCCTAAGTCACTCCGTTAAAGCGCGATACAACGGGGATACCGTGGGCACCACGTTGAAGGTTTCAAACTCGACACCAAATTAGACCCACTCTCTCACTTCCCACTCTCTCCACTTCCCACTCAAATATCTCTCTACTCCGCTCCCACACAAAGACTAAAAGGCCTCCACTCAATCCGAGCGGAGGCCTTCTTTTATTTCGGATCGCAATTTCAGTGTGAAAGCGAAATTTTGATCAAACTTCTGGGGTCAAGCGACTGGGATTTTAATTTCCTTCGGAACGTTGAAGCCTTTTTGTACGGCTGGGCGCGCTGCGATTTCGCGATACCAGCGCAAAACGTTTGGAAATTGATTGAGGTCAACGCGATGCCATTCAAAGCGCGCTGCCCAAGGGAATGTCGCAATATCGGCAATTGAATAATCACCAGCCAGAAACTGTGCGTCTGCAAGTCGGCGATCGAGGACACCGTAAAGACGGGCGGCTTCTTTGCCAAACCGCTCAGATGCAGGCGGCGACAGATCTGGATTGTACTTTATAAAGTAGTGCGCTTGGCCAAGCATCGGCCCGAACCCACCCATCTGCCACATCAGCCATTCCATCGCCGACCACCTGGCGGCGGGATCGGAAGGCAGAAACTTGCCAGACTTTTCAGCGAGATAGAGCAAGATGGCGCCCGATTCAAACATCGATTGGCCGGTGTCACGGTCGACAATCGCCGGAATCTTGTTGTTGGGGCTAATCGCCAGAAAGTCCGGCGCAAACTGCTCGTCTTTCATGATGTTGATGGCATGCGTGGTGTAATCGAAACCGGTTTCCTCCAACATGATGGAGATCTTGCGGCCGTTGGGCGTGGTCCACGTGTAGAGATCGATCATAAAAACTCCCTGTCACATTCAAAGCTTGAGCGACGCGGGACATTGATAGACAGAAGCTGCAAATTTGGGAAGGTCGAATTCAGCGACGACGAAAGACGTCACGTCGTGCCATCGCCACCGCCGTTCACGCCCCTTTGACAACCACCGAATAACCGGCCGAGTTCAGGGCTTCGACGACGGCATCACGATGCGTCTTGTCGCGCGTTTCAAT
>JAJFHI010000427.1 GCA_021775715.1 Hyphomicrobiaceae bacterium
ACCGATCTTGTGTTGGACCTGTGATGCCCGGTTTTATCATGAGCCATCGATTGGCCGCGATCCTTGCCGTGCTTGCACTGCCGCTAGCTTTTTTGACTTTGACAGTACAATCGCGTGCCTTGATTGCGGGACAAAAGATCGTCGGACCGAATGTGTGCGCGGAGTGTCACAAGGATGAGGCCGAAGCCTGGAAGGGAACGCATCATTTCAAGACATTTCGCGACATGCCGCGCAGCAAAGAAGCCCGCCAAATCGCCAAGAAACTCAGCATTAAACGCATCAAGGCCGAGCAGCTTTGTCTTGGATGTCATTTTACGCAGGAGATCGTGCGAAACAAACCGCGTGTGACCGCAGGGATCTCGTGTGAGTCGTGCCACGGCGCCGGACGCGATTGGGAGAAACCGCACGCCGATTTCAGCGGCAAGAAAAGCAAAGAACAGGAAACAAAGGCCGAGGCCGCCAAGCGTTGGAAGGCCTCGGAGGCGCACGGGATGATACGCCCGCAGGCGCTCTATAAGTTGGCAAAGAACTGCTACGGCTGCCACGTGGTGCCGAACGAAAAGCTCGTCAATATAGGCGGGCATGCAGCTGGCAGTCCGTTCGAATTGCTATCGTGGTCGCAAGGTGAGGTGCGCCACAATCTTTGGTATTCCAAAGGCAAGAGCAACGCCGCGGCCGACGCGAAACGTAAGCGTATGATGTACGTTGTCGGCATCGCGGTCGAGATCGAAACCGCTCTACGTGCCATCGGTGTTGCGACCAAAAAGAAAGAGTATGCCATCCGCATGGCGCATCGTGCCGACCAGGCTCGAAAAAAGATGGCGGCGATTGCAAAGGCGCTCGAAAATGTTCCAGAGGCCCGCCAGATCGTTAAGGTCAGTCACTCGGCCGGGCTCAAGCTGAATAACAATAAAGCACTGAGAGCGGCCGCTGACAATATATCCTAGGATACGAGACGCTTGGTGGCGCGTTACGACGGCAGTACATTTGCTGCGGTCGACAACCTTCTTCCAAGCGCAAAAAAATATCGGGGGAAGTCAGTGAAGTAGAGGCAACTAACAGGAGACCAAACCTAAGCATGAGAAGATAATGCGAACCGTATTTCGAAATATAATGATTGTCCTGCTGGCTTTTGCAGGTGTTTATTGGCTGACGCGCCAGTATGAGGCCGCGCTCGGCGATCCGCTATTCTTCGACGGCTGGGTGCTGCTCGCCGCAATGGGCCTGCAGCTGTTACTTCATGTCAAGAAACGTAATCCGGGTTGGCTGTTGGGACCTGCCACGACCTGGCGGCAAATGCACATCAGTTGCGGTTACTTCGTCGTTCTCGTCTTTGCCGCTCACACCGATATGTCGTTGCCTGATACGGTTTTTGAAGCCGCTCTGTGGAGTTTGTTTGTCATCGTGGTCTTGAGCGGATTGGTTGGTACGTATCTCTTAAGTGCTATTCCCAACCGTCTGGAACATCATGGTGAGCGATTGCGGTTTGAAACAATGCCGGCGGTCCGCTTTGAACTCGAACGGCGCGCCTCCGGCCTCGCGTTGACCTTAGTGTCGGACGCCACCTCGCTCGCGATCTCAGATCTTTACGCGAACACCTTGCACGAGTTTTTCAGTGCGCCGAGAAATATTTCAGCACACTTGAGTAGCTCGCGCCGCCCATTGAAGCGGCTCGTGTTCGCGATCGACAGCGTTGAGGCAGAGTTGGGTCAAAGCGGAGAGACAAAGCTCGGCGAGATCCGAGACCTGGTCGAAGCAAAGGATAGGCTTGATTTTCAATACGCACATGAATGCGCTTTGCGCGCGTGGCTGTTTGTGCATGTACCAGCGACATACGCTCTTATCGTTTTGACGGTCCTGCATGTTGCTGTCGTTTATGCTTATCGTTCGGGAGTGTGATCGTTTGCGAGTTGCACGAATTTTCAAACGTCGCAGTCCAACGGCCGATCCGGTTGAGCCGAATTGGATTTGCTTGCGCGTTGGCACCGATGCGGCGTGCGATGCCGGACCGAATGCGCGGGGCCGATGTCATGCTGCAGACGGTTGCGCGCCAACACGCACGATGCGCGCCAAACAACAAGTCTTGGCAAACTGGGTCGCGGTCTTCGTGATCGGGATTGTCTTGATGACAATCACCTATGCTGCCAACACGAAACTGTTGTTACCGGGAGAAATATCAACCGCCCACAGCTCAATCGGCGATTGCGCCGGCTGTCATGCCAACGTTGACAAGGGGCAGTTTGGTTGGCTGCATTCCCTGGCCCAATACGCTAACCCCGAAAAAGACGCCAAGGCATGTCTCACCTGTCACAGGATGGGCGCGACGGCGACGGCACCCCACGGTGTTGCTCCGGACGAGTTGCGAAAGATTGCTGAACGTCAGCAGTCAACACGTAATGGGACCGCGACTTCGGTGACAGCGCAAATTGGTAATATCGTGTTCGCCGACGCCGGTAGCGCTGATAGCAAAGTCTACTGTGCGACCTGTCATAAGGAGCACCGCGACGGTGGAGCCAAGCTCACAAACATGCCCGATAGTCGATGCCATACGTGTCACACAGAAAAATTTGAAAATTTTGAGAAAGATCATCCAGAGTTCTCCGATTATCCGTTCAATCGCCGTACGAGGGTGAAGTTCGATCACGCGGCACACTTCGCCGAGCACTTTGTCGAGACAAGGAAAAAGAAACCGAATTTGAAGGCGATACCAGGCGCCTGTGCCGACTGCCACACGTCCTCGAAAGACAGGCGGCAGATGAGTGTCAAACCGTTTGCTACCACGTGTGCTGCGTGCCATCTGCCACAGATCGTTGGGGCAGAGCGCGCGACAGGGCCGAAGGGGATTGCATTGATTGCATTGCCTGGCCTCGACGTTGAAACGCTGAAGGAGAAGGGCGCCAAAATCGGGGAATGGCCTGAACAGTCTGAGGCCGAATTGGTGCCGCTGATGAGGCTTTTGCTAGGACGTGACAAGGAACGTCGTCGGCTGCTAGGCGCTATCGATAAACTCGATTTATTGGATTTGACCACCGCCACAGATGTACAGATTGGTGATGTCGAGAGCTTTGTCTGGGAGGTGAAAGGCTTGATGTATGCGCTCGCAACGTCGAAAGCCTCCGACGTAATGAAGCGTATAGGTGCTGCCACTGGTGTTAGTCTGGACCAGAAGTTGATGGCGAAGCTTATCGCGACGATGCCTCGCGATGTCCTTTTAGGTGCGCAACGCGAATGGCTGCCAGGTTTAATGGCAGAAATGAAAAACCGTGGTCCAGTGGAGTGGATCCCAACAATCAAACGGAGTGCAGCAGGTGTTACGGAAACGTTTGAGAGGCAAGTCGAACAACCGCAGCAGAAAATCGCGCAACAACAAGACAAGCCAGAGCGGCTTCAGAGTGATCCAAAGTATGGACGTTGGCGCGTTAATGACTTCGGTGAACTTGTGCAGGAGGGTGACACGTCAAACGTAGCACCACTGCCAGCTGAAGAGGGTAAAGAGACCGCCGCGCCGGCTGAGGCTGGTTCGGATGATGTGTCCGATGATGGCCGATCCAAGGAAGCCGAGCCGGAACCTGCCGCAGAGCCAGAACTTTCTGGTTTTGCTATTGATGCCGAGGGTTGGGCGGAGTTCGGTGGTTGGTATCGCAAGGATTTTGCCGTTCTATACAAGCCAACCGGACACGCCGACCCGTTTATGAAAGCCTGGCTGGATTTCTCAGGTCACCTCTATTCCAACAAGAAAAGCAATGTCTCCGCACCGGTCTTCAATCTTCTGACTCACAAAGATGCGCAGGGCCAATGTACAAAGTGTCATAGCGTCGAGGGCGGCGGGTTGGGCAACCGGAAAGTGCAATGGGGACCATCATCGGTTGCTGACAAGAACGGGCGATTTACAAACTTCGTGCATGAACCGCACTTCCGATTGCTTGACGACCGTGGCTGTCTGACATGCCACGAAATGGATACGCCGAAGGAATTTGAGAAATCATATCAAACGCTCAATCCGGCACGGTCCGCGGCGAATTTCAAACCCGTCGAAAAAAAATTGTGTGCGACATGTCATAAAAAAGATGAGGCGCGACAGGATTGCCAGCTCTGTCACAGCTATCACGTCACGCCGTTAACCACGCCGATTACGTCGACAAAGCTACCGCGCAAATAGCGCCAAGCTTGTTCCGATCGGCGGTTGCAACAATCGCAATGTCGTAAACGGTGTGAAATAACAGTAATTATGACCGAGGTGACCGCGAGAACGGCGCGCAACACCGGTATCACGCCGCACGATCAAGGATGCGCATTGAAGCGCACGCTTGGACTCCTGGCTTGACGCGCCAACAGGATCTGCCCCGTCAATGATTGATTGACGCAGATTACACAGGTAGCGTCGTTTGCGTACGGCGCGCGCTGGATGGGGTGCCGCATGCGGTTGAATTAATTTGGGGGGCGAAGGATGTCGGAAGCAGAAATCCTAGTGGCGTGGGGCGGCCTGACCGGGCTCGTTATATCGGTTGTCTCTGTCAGCTTCGGCATGATCTCAGCCTACATTGTAGGACTTTGGCTGTTCATCAGGCAGGCGCCGATTGCGTTGCGCACGATTGCATTTTTGCTTCTGTCGTGCGGCTTGGCGTTTATGGGAGTTCTAGCGCTGGGGCTGCACGTGTTGTTTCTCGGGACCGACCGAGCGTGGAACAACCTTGAGAAAACCGAAACGAACATCCAAGTGTTCTTCGGCGAACGGCCGGACTATCTGCTTGGGCTGTCTGTATATGAGGTCGGCGCTGCGTTGGGTGTCGTCGCGTTTGGCGCGATCTATCTGGCGCTCGCCTACGTTACATTCCTCTATCGTTGGCCGCAGGATTGAATTCGCGACGTAACCGCTAAAACGGCAACGGGTATTCGCGATGAACTTCGTGAATGCTTTGCATGACATCTTTACTGAGAACAAGGTCTTTGGCGTCGATGTTGGTCGCGAGTTGCTCTTGCGTGGTGGCGCCGATGATCACGGATGACATGAACGGCCGCGTCAGGCAAAATGCTAACGACATCTGCGACAGGTCGAGATTGTTTGCGGCGGCAATTGCGGCATATTTCTCAACAATGGACGCGGAATGGTCGGAGTAACGGCCATGCAGGGTGTCGTTCGCAACATCGCGCCGTGACCCTTTTGGAACCGATCCGTCAATGTATTTGCCGCTGAGCATTCCGGCGGCCAGGGGCGAGTAGGCAAGCAGCCCTACGGTTTCGTTGTGGGAAAGTTCCGCCAGATCGGTGTCAAAGATGCGTTGCATCAGACTGTATTCGTTCTGAATCGACGCCATACGGGGCAGGCCCTGGTTGCGTGAAATTTCAAGGAATTGCATCGTTCCCCAGCACGTCTCATTCGACAGGCCGATGTGGCGTATTTTGCCTTGGTTGATCAAGTCCTGCAGCTTTTCCAAAACTTCGTGCACGTGATCCTGGGTGCGTTCGACGTCTTGTTTCGTCGGTTCGTAGCCCCAATACTGGCGGAAGTGATACGAGCCGCGGTTCGGCCAATGCAGCTGGTAAAGGTCGATACAGTCGGTCTGCAAGCGCTTCAAACTTGCCTCGATGGCAATGTCGATTCCTTCAGGTGAAATGTCTGCGCCGTTGCGGATCCATTTATTACCGCGGCCTGAGATTTTGGTTGCAAGTATGATGTCGTCGCGCCGACCGCTTTTCGCCAACCACGTTCCAAGAAACGCTTCGGTGTCGCCCTGCGTTTCGGCGGACAAGGGTGTTGTTGGATATAGTTCGGCGGTATCGATGAAGTTCACACCTTGGTCGAGCGCGTAGTCGATTTGGGCATGTGCTTCGGCTTCGCTGTTTTGGCTGCCCCAAGTCATCGTGCCGAGACAAATTTCGCTGACGCTTAAATCAGTCAGCCCAAGTTTATTTTGCTTCACCGGCGAACTCTCCCCTTGGCCAGTTGTGGCTCCGTCTTCCAAATTTCTTCGATTGTGTTTGTCATACTACAAAGACAATAGCCGGTTCGTCACCACTTCTCGTGATGTGGTCGCACCTCGACCTCGAATGACCAGGCCGATGGGTCCTGATGCGCCACATGAAAAACTTCGTCGGCAATTGCGGATGGTTTGCAGAAGAAGTCGTCGGGCTTATCGGGAAACATATCTGCCCGCGTCCATGGTGTATCGATTGCAGCATCTATGGTGAGATACGCCACGTGAACGCCTTTCGGGCCGAAATCACGAGCCATCGCCTGGGCTAGAATGCGTTGCGCGGCCTTGGTTGGTGCGAACATTGAAAAGTTTGGAACACCACGCCAGGCTGCTGTGTTGCCCGTCACCACAAGGGCTCCTTGGCCGGACGCGATCATGTCTGGGACCACAGCCTGTGCCAACACTATAAGCGCGGTTGCATTGACACGGAATTGCGCTTCAAATTTTCGAGGATCAGCTTCGAGTGGGGGTGCGAATGCGCCCATTACCGCGTTATGAATGGCGGCTTGTGGGGCACCGAGCTCCGACTTAACCTGGGCCATCGTCGTCTTGAAGTGTTCCAGATCACTGACATCACACACGTAGCCGCGCGCGCCCTCGATTTCACTTTCGAGGCGATCTAACCGATCCTTGGTGCGCGCCAACAGGGCCGTCCGGTATCCGCCGGCTGCAAACCGTCGTGCGATTGCTGCGCCCGTGCCATCTCCGGCACCCGTGATTAAGCAAACGGGCTGGCTCATTGTAGTCTCCCAAAAATTGTTAAGAATATTGCTCGTCGATAAAGAGCGCCGCAATTATCCGGTCGGCGGCGTTGCCTCGGTTGCTTTAAAGCTCTCACGGCTTGCATGTTTGGCAATGTAGGCCGTTAGGTTCGGGAACTTTGCGAGAATGTCTTGGCCCCGTGGCAAACTCTGAAGAGCAGCCAGCATTGGGATGACATTGCAGTCGGCGTAGGTGAAGCTGTTGCCGACGAGATGGCTCGTCTGGGCCACGGATTTGTCCAACACTGCACAACATTCTTCGATTGTTTTGAGTGATTCTGTGATCTTTTTTTGCAAAGACGCATCTTCTTTGTCACCAAACAGAGATGGCACGACAAACTCGCGCATGATGAAGCGATCAACCTTTGTATTGCAGTACGACACCCATTGTTCGACTTGGGCGGCAAGGATTGGATTGTCGGGTATCAACTTCGGGCCACCGAATACCTGGTCAATGTAGGTTGCAATGGCTTTACTCTCGAACAGCAGCGTATCACCGTGTCGGATGCACGGAACCAGTCCGGAGGGGTGGACGGCGTCGACTTCTGGAGTATGTGGCATAGCCGGAATGAGTGAATAGGCAACGCTCTTTTCTTCGCATACCATTCGAATGGCGCGGACGTAATTGCTGATAGGTGTGCCGATGATTTCTAGGTCAGACATCGTTTATTTCCTCTGAGATAAGGACAACGGGTGAGACGAGGCTAGCTTGCCTTTGTCTTTTTTTTAAAAACTCACTTGGTCACCACCCTTTAAGCCAAGTCGTGTTCGTGCCTCTTCGGGTGTTGCGATCTGCAGCCCAAGATTTTCAACAATCAATCGGATCTTGCGAACCTGTTGTGCGTTCGAGGTCGCAAGTTCGCCCTTGCCAATATATATGCTGTCTTCAAGACCGACGCGGACATTGCCGCCAAGCAGCGCGGCCTGAGTGATAAACGGCATCTGATGGCGGCCAGCAGCTAGCACCGACCACTCGTAGTCTTTGCCAAAGAGTTTGTCGGCGATGTTGTGCATGTGCATGAGGTTGTCGAGGTCGGGCCCAACCCCACCCAGAATGCCGTAGATCATCTGAATAAAGAACGGAGGCTTCACCAGTCCTCTGTCAACGAAGTGGGCAAGATTGTAGAGGTGACCGAGATCGTAACATTCGAACTCGAACTGTGTGCCGTGTCCTTCACCGAGAGTCTTGAGTGCATATTCGATGGTCGCAAACGTATTGGCGAAAATGAAGTCCTTGGTCATTGCCAGAAATTCCGGCTCCCAGTCGTGCTTCCATTCAGAATATTTATTCAGTGCGGGAAATAGTCCGAAGTTCATTGAGCCCATGTTGAGCGAGGCCATTTCCGGACTAGCGGATGTCGCGGCCGCGAGGCGCTCGTCAATGGTCATGCCATGTCCACCACCGGTCGAGATATTGATGACGGCATTGGTGGACTGCTTGATCACGGGCAGAAACTGCATGAAGGTTTCAGGCCGCGGATCGGGCTTGCCGGTTTCGGCATCACGCGCATGCAGGTGAATGATGGCGGCACCTGCTTCCGCGGCTTCAATCGCAGCGGTTGCAATTTCGGTTGGCGTAATTGGCAGGTGCGGCGACATCGTTGGCGTATGGATGCTGCCTGTCGGTGCGCAAGTGATGATGACGGGTTTTGCCATTGTTTCCCAGGTTCTTAGGTGCCCGGCTGTTGCCATGGGGTCTCCCCCATGGCGGCATCTCGTTTTGTAGGTTTTTCCTAGAAAAATGCCATCGTTCGGATTTCGATGCTCTGGCGTTTTAATGCGTCAGGCGGTGAGGTGGGGTCTTCAAAGGCTGAGTGACCCATGAAGCGCGCACGGCCATCGGTTTCGCTGTCGTAGGTTTTGAGCAGCAATGCGTCGCTGGGCTTCATGCGCGGGAAGTAATACCAGCTGTGTTTTGGCGAATGGCGCATCACGTAGATTTCGCCAGTGCGCTCCGCATACTTGAGATTCATCAGAAGCATGTCTTCGTCGGTAGATGTTGTGCAATCACAAACGGCAAGTGGTAGCTCTTCAACGGTCTCGTAAAGAGGCTTCCAAACATTGTAGAAGACCACACGTTTTGTCAGCAACTCATCAGCTTTGTCGCCCATAATATCGCGCACGCGTTGGGGCGCAGATTTCGGCGTATAGTCACTGTGCACCAACTTAACAGCTGGACGTTTCACCTCGGACTGCTCTTTGAGATCATCCGGCAGGCGCTTGCGGATCGTGTGATCAAAGACTTCGACGTGCTTGGCGCCTGTTTGGTTGCGCACAAAAGAAATAACGTCAGCGTAGAACTTCGACTTTATGGAGTCTTCGTTTTCGAAGTCGTCGTATGTCGACGGAAAGTCGTGTATCTCAAACCCTTCCTTGTCGAGTGAAAAGTCTTTCGACTTTGGCCAGCCGTTTTTTATTTCGACCTCTTGGAGGTCTGTTCCGGGCGGGTTCAATTTGATTGAAGGATCGGGCTCGTAGAAATAGTAGTCAATCGTGCGACCGTTATCGACTGAGTAATTGAGGCTTGCTCTGACCGCGTCTTCGTTCATTGAAGATCTCCTGGTGAGGTATGGCGTTCATCTAACTTTACAGACCTGACGTGCACTGAGCAACGCTTGCGCAAAAACTGATGTTTCTGCACAGCGGCTGTGGGCTGTGCATCGTCTGCTGAGCGTCACGCGGCGGTTGGCAATGTAAAGCCTGGCCCGACATGAGTGTCGCGCCAGCACGGCAATTTTTCGACCCGCTCTGTCATCCACTTTTTAAGATCCGGGTGGTTGTCCAAGGGTAGCTTCTGCTCACCATGCATGTGCATCGGCGACGCGACGACAATATCCGCGATGGTGGGCGTGTCACCACATAGCCAATCACTTTGTTGTAGGCGCGCGTCCAAGATGCTTGCCAACTTGTGGAACCGTTCGGCCTCGCCATCGAGCACGGCTTGATCAGGCTCCGCACCCAAGACGGGCTTGACGACGTTTTCGACCAAATAAATGTAACATGAAGGAAACCACGAAGAGGATTCCCACGCTAGCCAACGATTGATGTCGGCGCGTTTGCGCATATCCATTGGGTAAAACTGGCCCTGTCCCAGCTTGTCGGCGGCATACTGGAGAATAGGGTTTGACTCCCATAAGACGAAGTCGCCATCGACCAGCGTTGGCATCGTAGCGTTTGGGTTGAGCGCGAGATATTCCGGACTCTTCTGCTCGCCTTCAAAGAAGCCGACCCGTTTGAGCGTGTAGTTCGCGTCCAGCATCTTCAATCCCGCAAGCACTTTGCGGCAGTTGACGCTGATAGGGTCTGCATAGATTTCCATGTTGCCTCCCGATTGGATGTCACTTAAACGCCGTCATTTTGCGCGGCTGTTTATTGTGTTGCGTTACTATTCTGGCGCGCGGCGTCCGGCGCTGCAACAGTTTTTATGTCCAAGTTTTGCGGCGCACAAAAAAACATCCGGAAAAGCACTTCATCAGACTGCGGATCGAGAGGTTGTGGCAAAAAGCAGTGTTGCGTTTTTTACCGTAACGGCCGGCGATAGGTTTCAGTCCGCACGAGCCAACCTCGCTGCCAGCGTTTATTTGGCGGATTGTTGGAAACACGCCGCTTCAGCACATATCCGGAAGCGTCTGAAAAAGCGTTCAATACGGACGTCTGCTCTGTCGATGCGCCCTGCATTTCAAGCAGAACGTGTTTCAAACCCCAGCCCTCGGGTTCTCCTGTGACACGGTTTGGATAGGTTTCTTTCGGACTGATGCCTTCACCTTTAAAATTGACGTAGTCGATCAGCGGATAGAGATCAGGCGAGGCTGCTGCGACGCGATTAAACTGCTTGCGGACATGGTCGCGGTCGCGTTCGTCTGGCAGCGTCTCGAGAATTTTAGGAAGTGCGGCCTGCATGCGCAAAGAGAGATACTCGGTCTGTAATCCGACTGTTGCCAAAAGAAATTCTCTCAGCTCAACCATTCTTGCGGATCGAAATTGTCTTTTGAAGTCGGCGCGGCGGGTCCAGGGACATGGCGGTGTTTGGTCTTTGTCAAGCCAGGCTGGAACGTTGGCGCCTCTGCGGCGCAAGTGCTGCAGCATCGCCGGGAAGCTTTCCTTGAACCGTGTGTCGAGCCCGGCTGGAAACCAGATAAAATGCCCGATGCCGACGGAGGCAAAGCTCTCGGCTTCATTCCATGATGTGATTGCATCGCGGTCGCCACCCGTTTCATTGCGCCAGACCTGGCGGCCAACCATCGTCGCTTGAGCGGGTGTGATTTTCAGTGACGGCATAGGTGAGGTTACCATGCGGGGCTCGGCGATCAATTCGGGGGC